>NZ_JAAHIH010000004.1:1087500-1319300 GCF_010671925.1 Moorena sp. SIOASIH
ATCAGTTGTGATTACAGGGAGACCAAATGCATTAGCCTCACAAATCACAATTGGTGAACAATCAGCACGAGTGGGAAATATAAAAAAATGGGATTGCAGAAATAATTGATTAAGTCGCTCTCGTTCCTCAGGAATATTTTTATTCAAAAAAGGAATGACCTTGAGCCGCTCATGCTTAATTTCCTCCGGTGGTATACAACCAACCATAACTAGCTCGGCGTCAATTCCCATGCTGAGCAGAGATTTCAGAGTGTTAAAGGCAATATTTCCACCTTTTCTCTGCCAATCTTTCCCAATAAACAATAAACGGCAACGGGAAGCCTTAGATTTATAAAATAGTTGATCTATTGAGGGGATATCATCTAAATTGGCTCCAAAGGTAATTACTTCAACTTTATCTCGATCTGCCTGATAGTCACTAATGGCAGAGTTAGCAGCCCATTTTGAAGAATAAACTAGTTTATTAGATTTTGATATTGCACCATTTTCGTGTTTTTCAGCTAGGTAAAATTCTTCTAATGTTTCGTAACTTTTATAGTACTCATTGTTAATTAATTTCGGAGTAGCATCGGATAAAAAAAGAATAGGAATCTTAGTCTCAAGAAAACTTAATTCTCCTGAGGCAACCGGGCAAAACAGTAAATCACATGGAGTTTCGGTTAACTGCTTTTGAACTGTAACTATGAATCGTTTGAGCTGTTTATTTTGACCGTGATACTTTAAACATAAAAGTGAATCCATTAATTGGATAGGCTTTCCTAGCTTATTCCAATAGGATTTTTTATTCGATATTTCTTTCGGATTGCCGAGATTAATCAACTCAATGTCTCTTGATGCCAGAGACTTATGCATATAATAAAGTATGCCAGAAAAAGTATTTTTATCTAAATAGTTCTGAAAAGAGAAAAACCCAACTCTCAACTGCTGCTTCATCGATTTCACAAAGGTTGAATCTTGCCATCAAACGTACCGCTTCAATTATAGCTCACTATTAGTTGATGATTTGATGTTCAAGCATCACTATTATTAAAATAATTGATAATTTATTGATTTTCCAGGATTTGGCTGGTTAATGTCATGGTTTTTAGATACAGCGGTTTGCAATTCGGTGAAGTACAAACTTCTAGGTTTTAGGGAGCAGGGAGTAGGGAGCAGGGAGCAGGGAAGAGGCAAGAGGCAAGAGGCAAGAGGAATCCCCCCTAACCCCCCTTAGTAAGGGGGGCGGGCAAGAGTGAAAAAATCCTGTGTACCTCATAGTTATGAAAAACGCTGTATAAAAAATAAACCCTTTGGCCTAGTTAGCTCTAGGGTAATACGGCATTAGGATTTTCTTTAAAGGTTTTAGGGGTTTCACCATACGCCTCAACTTATGATCAACATAGATCATATAACAGTTAAGAGGCTCGGCTCCAAAACTTTTCTTAAATGCTATAACTCCTGGCAATCCACCACTAGGATTAAAATCAAACCAAGAATATCCTTGTTCACAAGAATCTTTGACAATTTCATACATAACCAAGTTAACTGGTCTTAGATTCAAGTATTTTTCTAAGGATGAGCCATGCCAATACACCACATGTTTCTTGGCGTAGAAGCATAGTGCTCCGCTGATAATTTGGTCTTGATAGTAGGCGAGCCAAAGCTTAACGTTAGGTGACTTAAGTTGAAAAATTGTTTTAAAAAGTTCCCAACTATAGCTACCAAGACTATTATCTCCCCATCGTCGTAATGAATCTTGATAAACTTGATAATATTCCCACCATTGGTCTAGGGTAGATGCTGTAGTTACTGAAACTCCTTCCTTGATAGCTTTTCGGACTTTTCGAGCCATAGAATTACCGCCCTTTTTCCAAGTTTTGGAAATTGTCTCAAAACCCACTTCTAAGTTAATTGCGTGAGTTGTATCTTCCTCTTGTTCACTGACACAACTTATGGCTACAGCTTTACTAGCTAGTTCATTGTAAGGATTTACTCGCCAACTTAATTTACCCCAAAAATTTTTATCTAGAAATTTAACTAGTAAAATGGCATGGTCAATAGTAAGTTCGTCTGCGGAAATCCATCCTCCAAAGGTTCCGTCTGGTGAGGATGAGTATTTCTTGATAAATTTCTGATTTCCAAGTTTATATGAAAGGGGAATCAAAGCTCTTTTTTGATCTGAGAATAAGATGATTAGAGGGTTTGGGCGAAATTCTCCTTGAGTATAGGTATTCCAGATTTCAGCCCATTCTCTTGAATGAAAATAAGTTGAATAATTGCATTTTTGCCAAATTTTGTCCCATTCTTCAGAATTAGCGAGATAGGTTTTGGTAATTGATAGGCTCATTGACTATTCCTATAATTAATTTTTGTGACTATAAGTATTAGAAATGCCTTAGTGAATTGCTTGATTAATCTTGACCAAAGGTAAGACAAAGTAAGCGTTCGCGTAGCGAACGCTTGAGTATTGGATTTATCGATTTAGATAGCTGCCTTGATATTCGCCTATCTATTTATTTCAGGACTTAGGCAGGAACTCTACTTGTAGGGTCTCACCCTACTATTTATAGTGTTGTTACCCAGTTTTACCTCAGTCCTGTATGTCTTAGAGTTCTGGTAAAGTTCAGAAAAATTTCTTGATTGATGCCACAACCCTTGCTTGGTCAGCCTCAGTCATATCGTTGTAAAAGGGTAGACGAAGTAAGCGATCGCTTACATCCTCAGTCACCAAGCAGTCTCCTTCTTTGCCTCCAAACTCTCGTCCCATATCAGACAAGTGCAATGGCAGATAGTGAAAAACGCTATAGATGCCTTGAGCTTTTAAGTGAGCAATCAAGGCTTGGCGCTTCTCTAGGGACGGTAAGAGTATGTAGAACATATGGTATGCCTGGTCACAGTACTCTGGCACAATTGGTAAGCGGATACCGTACTCCGGTGCCCAATCCTTGAGATTTTCGTAGTAGTAATCCCAAAGTTGCTGTCGCTTGCTCTGAATCTGTTGGCGACTTTCTAGCTGAGCATACAAGAAAGCTGCGAGTATGCCTGAGGGGAGATAACTCGAACCAATGTCTACCCAGGTGTACTTATCAATTTGACCGCGATAGAAGCGAGTGCGATTAGTTCCTTTCTCGCGGATAATCTCAGCACGTTCGATATACTGCGGGTCGTTGATCAACAGTGCGCCACCTTCTCCACAAGTAAAGTTCTTAGTCTCGTGAAAACTCTGGGTAGCTAGACAACCAAATGTGCCTAGATACTTGCCTTTGTACTTAGCAAATAGCCCATGAGCATTGTCCTCAACAACTGGTATACCGTAGCGCCCAGCAATCTCCAAAATAGTATCCATCTCGCACGCGACACCGGCGTAATGTACAGGAACAATAGCTTTGGTGCGGGGGGTAATTAGTGATTCTAATTTCTCTTCGTTTAAATTGAGGGTATCCGGGCGGATATCGATAAAGACAGGTTGAGCACCTCGTAAGACGAAGGCATTAATGGTAGAGACAAAGGTGAAGGAGGGAACAATGACTTCATCCCCTGGTTGGATGTTTAATAGTACTGCCGCCATTTCTAGAGCATGGGTGCAAGAAGTGGTTAGCAGAACCTTCGGAACTGACAATATTTCTTCGAGTAGAGCATGACATTGTTTGGTAATAGCACCATCACCGGAAAGATCCATGTTCTTGATAGTCTGTTGGATATACTCAAATTCCGTTCCAACAGTAACAGGGCGGTTAAAAGGTATTTTTGACAAAGTAACTTCCATTTTTAGTTAGTAATTCTTAGTTTCTACTTGGTATTAATGCGATCAATTTTTACGATGCACCTGAAATCCTATAGATTAGAAATTATTGATATGGCTTATTTTTGCTAGTAATCCTAATAATTAGGAAATTATTATTAGGGAGATGTTGAGTTGTAGCGCCCTGAACTTAACCGATGCTCAACTAACCACTGGTGATTTTCTAGTGAGTCATGTAGCCACCGATTAATTAGGTCAGCAAATTTTACTGGAAGCTGCAAACTCTTCCAGGTTTCGTAAGAGGCTATAGACAGATTATGGTAAAGATCTGAATCTGAAAGCAGCTTTTGAATAGATTCTGCTAAAGCAACAGAGTTGCCAGCAGGAAAAATTTTCGCACTGATGCCATCTTTTAGTTTATTGATAAACATTGGGTGATCTGAAGCAATGATTGGAGTTCGAGCACAAAGGGCATGAGTAATTGCTAGTGGGAAACCCTCTGGAAATTCGTGGCGACTAGGAACTAATACCAGATCAGATTCTCTCATCAGAGGAACTACGGTTTTATTTGGTACTATCCCGAGAAACTCTACACAGTCTTCGATTTGTAGCTGCTTAGTTTTATTGACAAAGAAACCTGTTTTATCGTTACCAGCTATCTTCAATTTTATTGGAAATTTATTAGCTTTTAATTTAGCGATAGATTCTAATATATCGCCAACCCCTTTAGCTTCAATCATTGACCCAATGTAAAACAGTTGCCAAGACTTGGCCTGTGCTGGTAGAGTTTTTGGTGACAAGGATTCTGGGGTTTCAGTAACAATAAAGGTCCAAGGAATTATCTTGTCAGATTTGACTCCTATGTCCTGGAGTACTCGGCAGGAATCAATCCCATAACTACCAATCCATTGGATTCGATCATTATTTAATAATTGGCTTAGTAAATAATTACGAAACTTGTTACGCACCTTTCTGGTGGGAATAGATTCAGCAAATAGGGCTAGGGTTGGAACATTATTGTGAATTGCCCAACGAAAAACTTCCCGAATGGGTGTGCGAACAACTAAATGAGTCGGATGGTAATCTTCAATCAATTTGATTAACTTTTTAACGTTAATCTCTCCATTAAACCCTGCACCAATGGCACGAACTCCTTTTTCGAGTAGCTGATTGTAGGGTTTTTCGGTCATACAACAGAGAGTTGCAACTTCCCCAATTTGTTTGCCAATTTCAGCTACCGCATCTACAGAATATTTCTGAGCATAGTATGTCTCAGGTCCACCTTTAGCTAAGCGTTCAAAGGCTTCACGGTAATCTCCAGCATACTGAATAATCAATAAACGCATGAAATTAATTACGTTATTTTAATTCAATTTTTCTAGTTTTAATATATCCCCTTACATTTGATTAATTGTCAGCATAGTAATTTTTAGGATAAACTGGGTGTGATTTTTTAAAAATTAGCATACAATCCCATTGATTATCGAAATCATTAAAGATTAAGTAAATAATATAATATCAAGACTAGGTAACGCTAATTTTTCCTATCCATTTAATAAAACAAATAGATAAAAAAAAGCTATAGAGCATCAGGTGTAAGCTAATAGGCATTTATAGAAGTCGAAGTAAAGCTGAAGACATATTTATGCTCCCTGCTCCCTTTAAACTAAAATACTATGTCCTAAACTATACTTCGGTTGCTATAAATTTTAATATCGATCCAGTTGTGCAAAAGCCTTCAATCCATCTCCCAATCTCCCAATTAGCCCCGATTCACAATTTAAATGCGTGAAAGCTTAATTATCAATACAATATCAATCAAATAAATCCGGATTATTGAGCCTATTTTGAAAAAGAAATAAAGTCAAACTTAGTCCCATGGTCTAGACAGTAAATTTTGTTAATGGTGGTTATTGATTAGTGGTTAGTTTATTTTTTTTACTAACTACTAAATCCTAAAGTAATAACCACCCTCCAAGGAGGTAATTAATCCGATGTTACTAGAAGTCAGTAGGTAAGCTATCAGCTATCAGCTATCAGCTATCAGCTTATGCGCTACGTCACAGGCTTCTAGCCTGTGCCACGCTACACCGAACAGCTTTTGAATAAAACAGGTAACCATTCATTTAATCTGAGTTAAGTCTGCACCTCAAGTAGCGTGGGCCAAAAGCCCACGGCTGACCGCTGACGGCTGAATGCTTACGTCAGTAGCACAGAAAACTGCCTATATTTGGTAAGTAAAGGCAGCTTTGGTGGATAAAAATTAATGCACCATAGATGATGGACAATTACCAGCTTCCCTTAAGCGTAAGGAGTGTGGCATTGAGCTTAAAGAGGTTTGAGAGTATTGGCCAAAAGTGCGATCGCATCTTTAACGTCTCCCTGAGCTGATTCTGTGGCACAAATTAGCATCACCACCACATTTTTACCCAGCTGACGCGCCAAGATCACTCCACTGACTGGCTGAGTCTGACCACCTAGGGTTAAGTTACCTCTCCAAAGAAGAGACACCCCTCCTGGTACTGGCTGAAAATTACCGGTTTGAAATCCTTCACCCCGCCTAAACTGTTCAATAGCAATCTGTGCTAGGGAAGGGTTGCTTAATGGACGATCTGTCGCTCTTTGTTCTACAAGCACCGTGTAGGCTAAGTTACCATCGGGTGCTTCAATTAATGGGAAACCACCTATGGTACTAACCTTATACCCTTCCAGTATACCCACCTGAAAGCGCTTTGTGAGATCTTTATAAGGTTCTTGATTAAGTCTTAAAGTATGGGCTGAGGTATCAGCAGTAGTGGGAAATGCTGCTAGGGCAAACAATTGAGCTTGAGCTGGTAATGATTGTATTGGTATAGTCAATTGCTCATGTCTAGACCAAGGGGTGCGCCCCCCAATTATCAGTAATAGGGTAGTTAGCAGAGTTAGACCAATCAGCCAAAGTTGGTTACGTTTCATTGAATTATGAATAATAAATTATGAATAATAAATTATTGAAGGATGAATTATAAATAATAAATTATTGAAGGATGAATTATAAATAATAAATTATTGAAGGATGAATTATCAAGGATGAAGTATAAAAACCTATTAGTTGCTGAGTAACCAATCTATGGCATAGCTCACATGTGACATGCCACACGACCCATGCCACACTTCACATTTGCTGACTTCACATTTGCTGACTTCAGACTATTTTCCCAAAATTGCTGGGTTGCCGAAATCAAACACACCAGCAATACAGCCAGTCATGTATGTAGCTAAGGTTGCTGCCCAGAGAGCTTTCCAGCCAATGGAGCTAATGTCAGCACGACGTTCGGGAACTAGACTTGCTAAACCACCAACAAAAATGCCAAAGGATGCAATATGAGCAAAGCCACAGAGGACATAGCTGATAATCAAAATAGCGCGATCGCTAATTAATCCCTGGGCTGATAGCTGGGCTAACTTAAGATAGGAAGGAATCTCGGTTTGCAATAACCGTTGACCGATAAGCACAGAGGCTTGCCACAGTTCCTGCCAATCTAGGGAAACACCAGTGAGAAAGGTCAAGGGCAAAAATAGTACCCCAAAGATATTATCTAAGGTAATCACACTAAAGATATTACCGATTAGCTGTAGTAGGGGATTGTCACTAGCAGCCAAATTAGCCAAATAAGCAAAAAAAGTATTGACGAGTGCGACTAAGCCTAGGATAGCAATGACTACAGCGGCAATTCCCACAGCCATCCTGACCCCATCCCATGCTCCCACAATTAAACTATCCATGAGGCTAGGTTTTTTCTGATTCCGGTCTTCTTCCTCTGTTGGTACCTTCCCTAAGGTTTTGGGTACATCGGTTTCTGGCACAATCAGTTTCGCCATCACGAAGCAGGCGGGAATAGTTAGCACAGAAGCGGACATCAAGTGACCAGTAATTGTGGGGAAAGTGGGTCGCAAGAAACTGGTATAGAGAGCCAATACTGTTGAAGCAATCGAACCAAAGCAGCATGTAAGAATAGCACACAGTTCGCTGCGGGTCATATCGGCTAAGAATGGCTTGACTGCGATCGCTGATTCAATCCCTACAAAAATATTCGCTGCTCCTGATAGGGATTCAGCACCACTAATACTCATAGTTGCCCGGAATAGTCTGGCAAAGACCTGAACCACTGGCTGGATCAGATGCAGTCGATACAACAGAGCAATGAAGGCGGAAAAGAAAACCACCTGGGGTAGGGAGCGGAAGGCAAAAATAAAGCCGAAACTCAGATTATCTGGAGTGAGGCGATCCCCTGGGACAGAAACGTAAGGAGTTCCCACTGCTCGGTAAATCCAGCGTCCCGCTGGACCAGGACCAACCATCAATTCTGGATCAGGAACAAAGGCAGAATTACCACCACCGAGCATAAACCTAGCTCCTGCTTCTGAAGCATCCAAGATAGCATTGAGAGCGTCATTCAAGCCGAGGATGAATTGGCGGGTGGGGGCAAACAGGAATATTAACAGTCCCATGACCAGTTGTAAACCAATCCCGAAAATGATCACTTTCCAAGGAATTAGGCGGCGATGCTCTGAACTGAGCCAAGCAATGAAACATAGGGCAAAAATACCACAGAAGGAAATAACATTGAGATATAAGGGATGAGACATGGGCCCTTGTGTTTTCAATTAGGCAATATCCTCAGCCATGAACTAGCACGACCAGATCCTATGCCAGAGGTACTGCCTCAAGCTAACTAAAACAATATCCGATTCAGGGGAATTTCTCGATGGTACAATCCCTAAAATAGTTTCAGGGAAATAAAGAATCCCAAATTAACATAACTATTGCCAACTATTACCCCCCGAGACCCCCAGAGGATTGCTATATATATGGATGCTTTTGCCCCCTTACCGCCTCAGTGGACCAAATCAGCCACCCATGCCTTGGAATTCTGCTGTCCTAGTTGTCGAGCATCTGTTCTAGAAGCTGAGAAGGTTTGGATTAATCGGTCCTCACCAGTCATGGGTGAAGACCACCGCCGGAAGTGGCAAGAGTTTTATCAATGTCAGTGTGGCTATGTATGGTGGGCTTGGAGTAGCGATCGCCCACCCTCAGAATTGAGCAATCGAGACAATCCTCCTATAGTTTAACCCCCGATCGTCCTTCCGGTTCTTTGGGTCTTCGTGGTTCACTAAAACCACTCTCAATTTTATTTGCGCTACCATATTGTTCACCAAATTAACACCAGGGTGTTAGATGACCAGCAGATCACCAGGTAAACAGGCAGCTCCAAAAATGCGAACGCAAGAGAACGACTGGAGACTTTTCCTACGCCTAGTCCCCTACGCCCGTCGCAGCAAAGGCCCGCTATTTATTGCAATTACTTTATTGATACCCCTGTCCGTAGCAAGTGCCATTCAACCCTTAATTGTTGGGCAGGTAATCTCTTTAATTCGTCAAGAAGAGCGAACTTGGTCTTTCCTATTAGAGCGCTCCCTATCACAGAGCCTCAATATTCTGATCACTATACTACTATTAACTATACTAATCCGGTTAGTGTTCGTCGGGATTCAGGGATTTGTGGTGGTGAAGATAGGTCAGAAAATCACTGCTGCTATCCGGGAAGACCTATTTGAGCACGTCACCTCCCTAGCGGTGAGATTTTTTGACCGCACACCAGTGGGGAAATTGATTACCAGGCTCACTAGCGATGTGGAAGCCCTAGGCGATGTCTTTTCCACCGGTGCCATTGGCATCGTGGGTGATTTACTTTCCATGATAGTCATTGCTGCTACCATGTTTTTAGTGCAATGGCAACTGGCATCGATCTTAGTGGTAATGCTCTTGCCAGTGACTGCTATTATTATTTACTTCCAGAAACAATATCGCAAAGCTAACTACAAATCTAGGGAAGAACTTTCCTCCCTAAACGCGATGCTGCAAGAAAACATCTCTGGCATTAATATTGTGCAATTGTTTCGCCGTGAACAATACAATGCCGAGATGTTTCGCACAGTTAACCAAAAATACATCACTGAAGTAGACAAAACCATCTTTAACGATTCAGCGATTTCAGCAACCCTAGAGTGGATTTCCCTGGTAGCGATCGCAGCAGTGTTGTGGAGCGGTGGTCATTTTATCCTCAAAGATCACCTGAGTTTTGGTGATTTGTCGGCCTTTATCCTCTATGCTCAGCGGCTATTTGACCCCTTGCGTCGGTTTTCAGAAAAATTCACTATGCTCCAAGCCGGTTTCACTGCCATTGAGCGCATCAGTGACATTATGAATGAAACCATTGAAATTCGTGACCCCGAAGGCTTGCAGGTCAGACGGTTGCAGGTGGGAGGTTCTCCAGAGTTTGAGGGAGGGAAACAAGACCGGAAACAATCTGGGGATTTACCGATAAAGCCTCCAAACAGCTTGAATGGTGATCTAGCCCATCACTCTTCTAACTTATCCTTCGGCAATGGTTACACCGAACAACCCTCTAACCTTGGCCAAAAGGCCACGCTACGGGAACAACCTTTGACCAAAGGTCACGCTACGCGAACAACCCTAAACGGAGAGATTTGCTTTGAACACGTTTGGTTTGCTTACAAGGAAGATGAATATGTTCTCAAAGACTTGCACTTTACCATTCATCCAGGGGAAAAAGTTGCTTTAGTTGGTCCGACCGGTGCAGGTAAAAGTTCTATTATTCGGTTGCTGTGCCGCCTCTATGAACCAAGCCAAGGCAGAATTCTCGTAGATGGGATTGATATTCGGGATTTAGCCCAGGCAGAACTACGACGCCACATCGGGGTCATCCTTCAGGAGGGATTTCTTTTTGCTGGTGATGTTAAAAGTAATATTTCTTTAGGAGAAACCTACTCCATTGAGGAAATTAAAACCTCAGCGGAGGTGACGAACGTGGCTAGCTTTATCGAAAAACTGCCCCAAAGCTACGATACCCAGCT
Source organism: Moorena sp. SIOASIH (assembly GCF_010671925.1). Classification (GTDB taxonomy): domain Bacteria; phylum Cyanobacteriota; class Cyanobacteriia; order Cyanobacteriales; family Coleofasciculaceae; genus Moorena. The sequence goes on from NZ_JAAHIH010000004.1 coordinate 1,098,140, forward strand.
GCGAGAGCGAGGAACTAATCTGTCTGCTGGCCAAAAACAATTGTTAGCCTTTGCTCGTGCTGCAATTCGTAACCCCCAAATCTTGGTGCTGGATGAGGCAACAGCTAGTTTAGATGTGGCTACCGAGGCTCTGATTCAAGAAGCTTTGGAACGGCTGTTAGAACAGCGGACTGCAATTATTATTGCCCACCGACTGTCCACTATCCGTAATGTAGACCGGATTCTGGTACTCAAGCGAGGAGAGTTAGTAGAGTCGGGAAGCCATGAGGAATTGTTAGGGCAAAACGGATTGTACGCTAGTTTATACAAATTGCAGATGCTAGGAGATTGATGGCTAATCTAGCATTTTCCTTTAATGTGAAACTAGGATTGATGGGAATAGGGAACAGGGAATAGGGAACAGGTAACAGTAGGAAAGAGCGATGCAGCGCTATAAGACCACGCTCAATCATTCCCTGTTGCCTTGTCCGAAGTTCCCTATTCCAGCTCAAGTAGCGCAATAAATAAAAATTGTCGTTTCTGCTTAAGATGCGTTCGCGTAGCGTGACCGTTCGCGTAGCGTGGCCTTTTGGCCAAGGTCAATCGCTAACTCCGGAAGAGTGACAGGTTCTGCAATCTGTCGTCCCACTGCTGCTGCCACCGGCTTTAAGCTATGAACTAAATCCACCATTGCTTCGATAGAAAGCGCCTGTCTAGCATCAGAAACAGATTTTTCTGGTTCCGGGTGACATTCAATAATCAGTCCATCTGCACCAGCTGCCACTGCAGCTTTTGCCAGAGGTGCCACTAATTCCCGCTTACCCACAGCATGGGAAGGGTCTACAATCACCGGCAAGTGAGTCAACTGCTTGAGTGCTACCACTGCTCCTAAATCTAAGATATTGCGGGTATAGTTATCGAAACTGCGGATACCTCGTTCACACAACACCACCTGAGAGTTACCGTGACTGAGGATATATTCCGCTGCCATGACGAATTCCTCAACAGTAGCAGCTAGTCCCCGCTTTAGCAGTATGGGCAAGTCTTGCTTACCCAAGGCTTTGAGTAAGTCAAAGTTTTGCATATTGCGACTACCTACCTGAAGCAGATCAGCGTGGGTCGCAATAGATTCAATTTGCCCAATCGACATCACCTCGGTCACTACTGGGATTTGGTGACGCCTGCGGATATCAGACAAAATTTCTAGTCCTGCTAGTCCTAGCCCTTGGAAAGAGTACGGGGAGGTGCGCGGTTTGAACGCACCTCCCCGCAACGCTTGTACCGGGGCAGCTTTGAGTTTAGTAGCCACTGTTTCCATCTGGGCGTGACTTTCTACGGTACATGGACCACCAATAATCACCAGTTCTGAGCCACCGAAGACAACTTGTTCTGAGAGTCTAACGATGGTTTGGTGATTGGGGTTAGTAGCTAGTGCTAGTTTAGCGTTCAACATGGTTATGGACTCCTTAGTTAGAGATTTAGTTACAGATATGGACGTAAAAAAAACCCGGTTCCTTGAGGGTTCCGGGTTGCTGTGAAAGGTTGGCACGACCATTACTACCCGGAACGATTTCTGGGCCAAAAAAAGTAAAAGCTGTAAAAGCTGTAAAGGTAGGTGGTCATGTCTTGCTCTTGTCGCTGCTTTGCCTAAAAAAACAAAGGACCGCAGATTATATTGCTGCGGTCCACCGGGGGGTTCCATATGGAACTATCGTCACCTCCGGTGAACCTCCGTAAACCAAAAATAAAAGTAATAGCTGGGGCTGAACATGTCTCTTTGCGGCTAAGCCATGAAAAATTTGGCAATTTCTTTTTACTGGTACTACCCTAGCAAGGGTAATAGCCTCATGTCAATAGTTACTGGGAAATTAGGAAAATTCTGGGCGTTGCTTAATAATGGAATGATTTCAAGAGTTTTGTGGAATGGGCATCTTGCCGTGGAATGGGCATCTTGCTGTGGAATGGGCATCAGGCGTGGAACTGGCATCTTGCCAGTTTCAATATATTTCCGGGCGGGCAGGATGCCCACTCTACTCCTATTCAGCGCGAAGATTCAGCAACGCCAAATTCTGAGCTACTACCCCTGGCTTCGATGCAGCCTAATCCAATCTATGGTCGTCTAGTCTTTCACGATTTTTGCCCAATACATGATTTAAGATCACAGCATTAGTGCTCATTGCTCAGTTTAACGAGCCAAAGCCGTTGAATGCTAGTTTGATTGAAGTCAAAGTTCATTCCTCGTTACGAGATTTTCTGCGATCGCAGGGTCAACCCAATTGGCCTCACCAATTGACTATGGCGAGGCTAGTGGCACGAGCCTTGCGGTTAGGGCGTTCTGCTTTGATTCAGACCGGTTTAGAACCCTTGCAGGAAACCTCTCTACAGTCTTCCTATCGCCTGAGTTACCTGGCACCAGCCCTGGTTTGGTCTGGACCTGTGATCGTAGTGGCACCCTTATGGATACAAGAATGGTTGCTGCAAAAGGAAATTCCCCTTTTACAACAGTGCTTTGGTAGCGATAAGGTAATTCATACCAGTGATAGGTTTCCCGATCAACCGTTCCAAGGACTGTTGATTACCTCACCAGAATCTTGGCTAACAGACCGCTTGAAGAACAAGGGCTGGTTTCCTAATCATATTCCTACTGTGATTGATGGTGTGGATGACCTAGAATCTTGGACTAGTAACCAGCTTAAAGGCTGCATCCAGCCCCAAGACTGGGACGCACTGATGCAAGCCCATCCACAAAAGGCTGATTTGATTCGGGATGTGCGGGTAAAGCTAACCAAAGCCTTATTTCAGCGCCCTGCTAACCCCTATGAGTGCTACCTGATTGAAACAGATCAGCAAGATGGCTTGCAACAGCTATTTGATCAACTAAGTTCCCTCAGCACTCAAGCAGAATCTCTCTATTTGCTGAAACCCTGGGAAAAGTTTTGCCACTTCTGGCAGCAGTCAGGTCAGCTAATGTGGGCAACCGTTGCGCGATCGCAAGGTCAGTTTTCCTTATATAGCGCACCAGTAGAAGTCGCTACAGCCTTAAATCCCATTTGGTCGAGACAGCCAGTAGTGCTAATCGGTGGAGCCCTAGATTTAGAGAAAAGTGCCTCTGTGTACCGTCAGCAGCTCGGATTAGGGGAGTTAACCTGTTTGAAGTTTTCCCCTCACCGACAGATTCAACTGTATTTGCCCGATCGTCTACCCATGCCCAATACAGAGCGATTTCAAAACGCTCTGACTCAAGAAATTCGCACCCTACTAAACCTCAGTACTGACATCACCAGACCAGTAGTTATTTTAGTCGGAGATGTCCCCCTCAAAGCCCAGCTAGGGGCAGTCTTAGCAGCAGAATTTGGTTCCCGGGTGCAGGTAGAAAGCACCAGTCTCAGTCACAGAGGTATTTTGATTTGTGGCTGGGAATTTTGGCATAGGTATCAAGCTCAAATCCCCTCTCCCCAACTGTTGATGATTGCTACCTTACCAATTCCCTCTTTGGAAAATCCATTAGTTGCTGGTCGAGTCGCTTACTACAAGCAGCAACTAATGGATTGGTTTCGTTTGTATTTGTTACCAACAGCATTGAGAGAATTACAACGAGCAGTGGCACCAGTAAGAGCTACTCAAGGCTGTGTTGCCATCTTAGATAATCGTGTAAACCGCCGCAGTTATGGACGTCATGTGCTATCAGCCTTGAGTCCTTTTGCTCGAATTAATTATTTAGATGCCAGTTGGTTGAATTCAGATGCCCCAGAAGCACAAGATAGTTGGCTTTAGAAAGTCAGTAAGCTAAAACGCATTTAAAATGGGTTTTAGCAAGGCAAAAGGCAAAAGGCAAAAGGCAAAAGGCAAAAGGCAAAAGGCAAAAGGCAAAAGGCAAAAGGCAAAAGGCAAAAGGCAAAAGGCAAAAGGGGACTGGAATCTAGATTTTTTATTTGATATCAGTTTAGGTTGGTAAAATTAAAGCCAACATGTTGAGTAACCCAAGTCCTAATTACAATCGAAGTTTTAATTAATATGATCTTCGGATAATTACCCTGTCTTGATGCAGTCGCTCATGGGGGAAACCCCCAAGACCGCGCTGCATCGCTTTATAAAAATCTCCCCCATCTCCCCATCTCCCCATCTCCCCACACTTTTATGATGGGTATTCAACCGGACTTGATATAACTGTTCCCACCCCTACCTAATTATCAAATTGCCGTATTGATAGCACATATTCCCCTTGATTCGCACTATAATTTGTTGAAACATCAAACACTAAACCATCTGTCTCCGCCTTGATATCAATTACATTCGGTAGATTTCCTTCTTTATTAAAGCTCAGTAGCTGATAAAGTCTATCTCCTACTTTTACAAAACTCCCTAACTCAACTCTCGATTGAATCATTCCTCCAGCCGGAGCATAGTATCTCTCGATGTTATCTTTAGATGCTAATTTCATTTGGTAAGAGTCTGGATCAGTTATCGGAAAATCCGGCAATTGTAACATATCTTTTTTCGACAAATAGTTTGTGATACCGTATACTCCCCGTTTCACCGACTCCGGATTCATTTGCATCCCAGAACCCAATTCTAGGGTCCATGATTCAATATCAAACTGAAGGATTCTGCCTAACTTAGCCAAGGCTTTCTCTAACCCTTGCCAAGGCTTAATAAATGCCTCATCGAAAGCATCCCCATCATACTCATCCTCATGCATCACAATTCCATAATCGAGAAGAAAGTCTTTGGCGCTTTCTTCCCGAGAGTAGAAGCCATACAAGAAATCAAGTCCTTGATTAGTAGAACTATGGATATCAATCACATAGTTAGCATCTACACATAAAGATTGCAGTTGATAGCGATAAATGTGACGAAACGGTAATCCCCTTGGAGAGTAGCAGTCTTTTAAGTGTTGTTTCAAGCTAGACTGGATCCGTGCTAAATAGTTATTTCTGATTTCATCAGGGTTCAAATTAAGTTGAGATTGGGCGAAATCCTCTAAATCATCACACTCCTTTTCATAGTCCCAAAAGATCCGATTCCAGTCTTGACCATCGTAAGGATTGAATCCTCCTGTGGCAAAGAAATGACTACGCTGATTAGTGCTAGCTGGATTACAAACAGGGACCAGCCAGATTTCCCCAGTCAGCTGAGTGTCATCCAGAGTGCTCAAAAAGTCAATCAACTGGTGAATTACCGCATTACCAACAATTTCACAACCATGGAGATTGCCTTGTAAATATGCCTTCTTTCCCGGTTGGGAGCCAACGAATTTATAGACTTGGAGCGAAATGCGATCGCCTGAGGTTAGTTGCTGAATTGGAATAGTAGAAATAGTTGGATTCATATAGCAGTTTTAAATTGGGTTAGGTAAAACGTCCAGGGTTTTAGGGAGTAGGGAATAGGGAGTAGGGAGTAGGGAGTAGGGAGTAGGGAGTAGGGGTAATAAAATTCAATGTACCTCATAACTATGATCAATAAGTATGATCAACGGTATAGTTGAGCTTAACCCCTATGGTGTTAATGGGGTTAAAGATTTTGTACCATACCCTGGTATCCATCTAGTCAATCGGTAGGTGTTACCATTGAGGCAAAAGTTAGGAGGAGGCACGATGAGCGTTACAATTCCCAACGATATCTTCCAATCCACAGGCATGACAGAAGCCGAGCTAGAGCTGGAGATAGCCGTGATGCTGTATCAAAAGGAAAAACTTACCCTCGGCAATGCTAGTCGTCTTGCTGGCATGAATCAAATTAATTTTCAACAACTCCTTGCCAGTCGCAATATTTGTCTGCATTATGATGTAGAGGATTTTCGAGAAGACCTGCAGACTCTCGAAGAATTAAAGAGCCTGTGCAGATCGCCTAATAATAGATGAACGTCGAGGTAGAAAAATAGCAGCCAGTATGGGCCTCAAGTATATTGGCATTCTCGGCGTTCTTTTGGAAGCAAAAAATAATAATTTTATTACCAATGTTAAGCCCATTATTGACGATATGATCGCGATCGCTGGTTTCCGAATCAGCCCTCGCCTCTACGCGGATATTCTACCAAGACATCCGGGAACGTGAGAGCCCTGTGTCTAATGACCGGGGATGAAACTCCCGCGACGGGGTTTACCCCGTCGTATCCCGGAAAAATGGAACTATTCTGTTTTAAATATGTCATAATATCTGTAAGTAGGTGATAAAAAATGTATCGGACAATTCCTATAAAAGCAACATTTACTGACGAAGAAAAAGCTTTCTGGCTGTTCCAATGTGAAAACGCTAACAGCTTATGTAATTGTGCGATATATTACTCTAAGCAGAAGCATTACAGTTGGTTAGAACAGCAACCAGAAGCTTATACCACTTATTGGAAGGGTGATGATCTGCGGTATGGGTGGAAAACCTATAAGTGCAATATTAAATACACAGAGCTTTGTAAAGAGTTGAAAGACAACCCCCATTACAAAGCCATGGCCGCCCAGTCAGCACAGCAAACTCTTAAGTCTGTGGCCGAATCAATTACAAGTTACAATCAATTAGTTGGGCTTTACTATAAAGGACAGGTAGACAGGCCAAGACTTCTTAGATACCGCAGAAAAGGGGGGCTAGCTGCTGTCACTTTTCCTAGACAGGCTCTTACTTATAAAAAAGGCTTGTTTTATCCCTCTATAAGTAAAGAGAGTAAGTCAGAATTACTTACTGAAATTGCCTTAGAAGCCCCGGAGTTTGTAGACCCGGATTGGGTCAGAGAGGTAACGATTCGCCCTTGTTATGGTCAACTGTGGATTGACTGGGTAATCGACGACGGTAAGCAACCAGTTGAACACAATTTTAACCTTGATTACTCCCAGGCATGGAGTTTTGATCACGGTGGCGACAATTGGCTGACTGGGGTTTCGACCCAGGGAAAAAGCTTTATCATTGATGGTCGGAAACTGAAGTCAATGAACCAGAGTTATGCTCGCCTGGTCGCAAAGTACAAAGCCGGTGTGCCCGATCTTTATTGGGATGCGAACTTGGATAGAGTTCAGCGGAAGCGAAATAACCAAATGCGTGATGCGATCAATAAAGCCGCTCGATTCATCATCAACCGCTGTCTTAGCAATCGCATTGGAAATTTGATCATAGGTTGGAACGAACGACAAAAAGATTCGGCAAATATGGGGAGACGAGGTAATCAGAACTTCGTAGTCATTCCCACTAAGAGGCTGATCGAGAGATTAAAACAGCTCTGTCCAGAGTATGGAATAAGATTAACAATTACCGAAGAAGCATACACCAGTAAAGCGTCTTTCTTGGATGAGGATTCATTACCTAGACACGGTGAAAAACCCAGTGGATGGAAACCCTCGGGGAGAAGAGTAAGGCGTGGATTGTATAAATCCGCAAAAGGATATCTGGTTAACGCGGACTGCAATGGTGCCGCCAATATTGCCAGAAAAGTAGCCACACAGTTAGGCATTGATCTAACCAAGGTGGGTAGCGGGAGCTTGACACTCCCACATCGGTTTGATCTGTTCAAATCTCTTTCTAGATCTTACCGAACAAGAAGTGAAGCCGCACGGGAAAACCGCTGCGGCGTAACATCCTTGTAGAATCCCCCGTGTTTCAACCGGGGGAGATGTCAAAAGTGGCGGGAGAGTAACTGGCAACCCGAAACAGATGCGATTGGCCGTAGGCCACGCTACGCGAACGCTCTCCCTATGCTGAGTTTGTCAACAGACCTCTGTCAGCTTCCATATTTGGCTAGCCAATCCGAGGTCCACATAAACGGAATTCCAGCTGCAACGGCTGCCTCAGCATCTTCCTTGCGTTCGCGAAGCGTGACCGAAGGTCAATCGCCAACCATCAAAGCTGAAGAGCCGTTGGTTTTAAACTGCAAAATCATTCCCGGCTTTGGTTTTCGGTATTCTCCAGCGTATGCTTTACTGGTTACTTCAGAAAAGTAGTGCCGCTCGCAATAATAACAGGTTGCCCCATAGTCAGGACAAAAAATAATTCCTTTGAGCTGGGGAAGCAATTTAAGAGTTTTCTGTTGCTCTTTAATACAATTACTCAGGGTTTTATGTCGGGCTGCAACTCCAGCCTGATTGGTCACCCCAAGAATGATATAACCCTCATTTTTGAAACATTGCAGAGCTTTATCAGCTCCTTCAATCACTTTTTGCTGGTCAGGGTGGTCGATAAATCTACCTTGACCACTCGGCTGGCGAATGGTCCAGTCGCAATCTACAAATAGCTCAAGTTTTGAATTCATGAAGCTTGCTGGGTGGTACACCAATTAGCGATGCAGCTTCGGAACAGGGGGTTTCCCCCACTCGCGCTTTGCATCAAGACACGGAATGGAGTTATTAGCCGATGATGGAAATGTAACTTATCAAGATCATAAGACCCTAGATCGTCAGCCATGGATTCATCCTTGCTCACCCCATCCATGAGCTGTTTAGTTTCATCAAGGTCAATTCCCAGGCAAAGTAATCCGCTGGTTCCAACTTGGTGTTAATTCCGTCTTCTCCAAGTCTTTTTCATCAAAGCTTCATATAGTTAGTGTTTTATTTAATGTTTTCGTGAATTTTTCTGGAATTGTGAAATTTTTGCTGAAGTTATATCTATAATTGCTTTTAAACTAAAATTCAGCCATCCAATTCAACTAGTTCATTGAACTCCTGATTAGTTACGTCCATGCTTACGACATTTGGCTTGGATGTTTACCTTGATGTTGCTCGCTGATTAAGATGCTCGCTTATTGTCTAAATAATTGGCTAAAACCACTTGTTTTTTAGGCCAATTTACTTGTTGATTAATGACTATATAATTGAGATAATCTTAAGCACATAGTGTGAGGATAGAGTGTGAATATTTTCCTGATTGGTTATTACGGCTATGGTAATATTGGCGACGATTTGTTTGTTGAGCAGTTAACTAATTATTTCGCTAGTAAAAAAGATGTCAAAAAAATATTTATCTGTTGCCAAACTAATTATTACCAAGGTTTGAGTGACAAAGTTGTGTTCTTTAGGAATGCACAACTATCAAAACTAAAAAGAACTTTATTACTATTGAAAAGTGACTGCATAGCCTGGGGTGGGGGAACCTTAAACCTGCAAGACAGGCCAAGGAATTTATCAAGGATGCAAGCCTTGTCAAAATTAATGGGTAAGCGTTTCTGCTTCCTCGGTGTTGGATTAGAAAGTGTGAAATCTGAGAAGAAAAAAAAGATAGCTGATATCTTTGAAAAAGCCGATCTGTTATACCTTAGAGATAACCATTCCTATGATATGGCATTGCAACAGCTTCAACTTGCTAAATCACCTGACTTAGGAGGTGACTTGGCTTTCTTGGATTTGACTATGTATGAAAAGTTTGTCAAACCAGCCAACCAAGCTAGTGATATTGCCAACATATCCTTCTCTGGAAAATTTTGGTGGGGTGAAGGTAGGGCTGAGTTTTATGCCAAACAGTTAATGCCACTCATTGAGAAGTATAATTGTATGATTCATTTGCTACCAGGACATGTAGGAAATGAAAGAAATGATAATCGCTTCCACGAACGACTGAAGAAATATTTACCTGCTTCTAATTGCCAAATCAACTCATGGAAAAATCCGGAAGAGTTTCTAGCAATCCTGAGGCACATGGATTTTCACATCGGTAATCGCCTGCACTCAATTATACTAGCCGATCTCCTTGGGATTGCCAATATTGGAATTGTTAATTCCGAATCAAAAATTAAGCATTACATTGATAAGTCAGAAATGCTACCGACAGCAAGAGTGGTAAATTTTATGGAGCCCTTGTCTCTAGAGCGGATAGAAACAGTTTTCAAAAATTACAAAAGACCAGAAGAGTTTATCTGCCAAGAATCAAAAACTGCGAAAGAATGTCTTGAGAAAGTTTTTGCCAATAGATAGTTTTACCTTTATTCAACTACACTAAGAAATCTTATGAAACTACTGCATGTTGAAAAAATCATTGCTAATGACAGAGTGAGACTTGTTGGTCTCGTGCAGGTTGATAGCCTTGACCAAGAAATAGAGATTTATTTTGAATATCCTCAACGATTCGCTGATTTTGTCAGTGAAAGCGCCGATGCTTTTGTTCCTGCCTTACTTTTACCGGCAATGGAGAAAGGTGAAAATCTGGAGATAAAACCGCTGATGTCCGCGAAACTTTTTCGCAATTTACCTACCATACAAGATATCTTTCATCAGTGGTATCCATCCCAGCTGAAAAAAGTTTTAGTTACCGCAGAATCTCCAACAAACTATGATCAAAAATCCCTTAGCAAAGTTGGGGCATTTTTCTCCTTGGGAGTGGATTCGTTTTATACCTTTATTAAACATACGAAGACCCCTAGCGACCTTGGACTTCCGCTTTCTCATTTAATTTACATGAAAGGCATTGAGCGACCTTTACGCATTTATAAACATGGTCAAGAAAAAAAGGTAATTTCAAGGATTATGGAAGTTGCCCATGCAGCCAGTATAGATTGTATTGTAGGTGAAACAAATATCCGCAATCATTTTAACTTACAATGGGGACCTTATTATCATGGGGCTGGCTTAGCTTCAGTGTCCCTTTCTCTTTCAGCAGGTTTAGAATCTGTTTTAATTCCTTCAACAGATTCTTATAAAGATGTTTTCCCTTGGGGAACTAGCCCATTACTCGACCACCTATGGTCAACGGAAAAAACTAATATAGTTCATGACGGTTCAGAGACCCAAAGGGTTGAAAAAATTGCTAAATTTTTAGCAAAAGACCCTTTTGCTATGAAATATTTGAGGGTATGTACTAATAATGAAGGTGGTGAAACCAACTGTGGAACCTGCCCTAAATGCGTGAGAACTATGCTGCCTTTACTGATTTCTGGCAATTTAGAAAAAGCCATAACATTTCCAGATAAATTACCCAGTAATTGGAACAGAATATTGCAAATTCAAGATACTCATGATCTAAGTCATGCTGTAGCAATTTTGAAGCTAGCGAAAGACGTTAAGGCCGAAGAAAAAATAGTAAAAGCTCTTGATAGCAAAATAGAAAATGGTAAAGCCTATCTATTTTGCCAAGGCAAAACTATTGCTGGCGTAGTAGCTTCAATACTTCACGTTTATTTTATTAAGAAGCCATTTGATTTGGTCAAACAACCAATCAAAGACATTCTAAATAGCCTAAGTTTATATAGCGCAAACCAGGGCTGAATGACACCCTGGCCGTAGGCCACGCTACGCGAACGTTAAGCGCCAGCTTAAGCCAAAAACTGGGAAAAATCTGCTAGAACTGATCAGCTATCAGCTATCAGCCGTCAGCCGTCAGCCGTCAGCCGTCAGCCTTGGCCATTCGCGAATGGCCAAGGCTGACGCTACGGAATCAGCTTATTTTATTCAAAGGTGCGCTTTCCGCATCTAATTATTAAATTCGCCACGGGTCGCATCTAAAAGCACCGATTGCGCTACGCGCACGCTGCGCGAACAGTAGCTTGGCCACAGGCTCAAAGCTGATAACTGATAGCTGATAGCTGATAGCTGATAGCTGATAGCTGATAGCTGATAGCTTACTCGCTGACTAACCCCCTGATAAAAACTGGGGATTTGGCCAATGATATTGGTTCTTAACAGGTAGCGGAGCTGCCTGACTTACCTTTTCTCTCCTAGCACTTTCAATAACACTCCCTTGGCAAAGCATCTGAGCCATCAAAATCATTACAGTTTCAAATACTGAGGTCTTATTATTGGGATTAACAGCTACAATTGGGGGTTGATTGGTATCGCCGATGTATGCCATGCGCATCATAATTTCCTCTGGAGTCCATGCCCCTGCAACATCAGTATGAGTCAGACCAATAATCATTGGAATAGTGACCCGCTCCTGCATAAACGATAAAATCTGACGAGCACTAGCAAAATCACTGGTTCGATTAGCTGCCATCAATAAAATATAGGCGTGAGCTCGGCGAATCAAAATATCCCACATAAAATCAAAGCGAGCTTGACCAGGAGTTCCATACAGGTGCAAATCCAAGTTCCGATTTAAGGAACGCAAACCAAAGTCTAAGGCAACGGTCGTTTTTTTCTTAAACAATGATGTGGCATCCGTAGCCGTTCGTTCTGTTTCAATAACCGCACCTTCGCTGAATGTTCTGACAAAAGTAGATTTGCCAGCCCCTATTGTTCCCGTTACTACAATCCGTATACTGTCCATTGGATTATGCTTCCCTAGCAAATACTACAGGTTATCAACTGTGCCAGTAGGTTGGGGTGAATCAAGGTAATTTGTTGACGATTGATGGTTGATGGTTGACGGTTGATGGTTGACTGTTAGTGGTCAACCTTTAACAAAAAATACCTTACATTGAATTTCACACACCCACTGACGTTATACCAATAATCTAGAATGCCTTGGCCGTAGGCCACGCTACGCGAACAACAATTTTTAAAAAATTTTACCATTTAATAATGGGTAATGGGTAATTAATCCTAGTCTTTAAATTACCCATTACCAATTATCTATCACCCATTACCAATGACTATCAATTACTATAGTTTATCCCTTTTATAAACACAAGGTATTAGTAGAGTAATACCCAGAAAATTACTATAGCAACATTGGTTTTAATTCAGCAAGAGTCCGTTTAATTTCTAACATCAATACTCCCTGCTTAGCTGCTTTACTAGCTAGAACCAGAAATACCGCTTCTTCACCACAACTGGTCAAAACGCTAAATCCCTCTTTCCCCTCAACATAGATCCGGTCAATGTCACCTCTAGCCAGTTCTGAGCCAATTCGCTCACCCAAGGAGAGCATAGCTGCAGACATGGCTGAAACCCGTTCTTCATCCATTTCCCCAGGCAGACTAGACGCTAAGGGTAAACCATCGGTCGTGACTACAGCTGCTCCCTGAATATCAGCAGTGGATGTAACAAAATTATGCAGGATATACCCCAATTTTTGAGCATTGATCGCCATTGTTCTCTTACTCCAATTGCAGAATGTGTAATTCGGTTAGTTTGTGTTCCTCGAAACTGATAGCTGATATTTAAGTAGGAGTAGTGCCAATTTGCCAGAACTTATAGACTATTGATTGAGTTTCCAACAAAATCGACAGGTAATCTAACAATCCTATCGGAAAAGTGAACAGTCACAGGTCTGACTCAGGACTCGTAACTTTCCGAGTCAGAACTATTTTATTGACAGGTATTGTTCACAAATGATTTAGGATTGCTCTAGTTACATAGAGCTAGCGCCAGTACTAATCAGACGTCTAAATAGACCCTCTGTCCAGCCAGTTTCTTTGAGAACCGCTGCCGAACTCACTTCTACATAGGCTTGCTCAATGAAGGCTAAATCAATCATGCAGATCCGACTGAGGGCATCCCGCAAGGCTTCATCTTTACTATCAGTTTTTATCCGGTTAGTAAATGCCTGCACTACAATTGCCATTGCTGGGACGACATGTTGAGGACCGATACCAATTTTCACATGTACCAAACCTATACGCCAACGACGTTCAGCATAGGCTTGTCCCCAGTCATCCATACCAGTGAACATTTCGTAAAACCATTGCACAAAGGTTGCTCGTAGGCGATCCATACGACCTTCCTTCTCTTTCATAATGGCATCCATTTCTTCATCATTACCTAAGTAAGTATAGAAATGGTCTGCCATTTCAGAAGCAATTTCTTTTCCCCAATCTGCCTGTGATTTCAGAAGCACTTTGTCTTCACTGGTCAAATTGACACGCTTTTCCATCTTAGTCATAAATTCCTGGGGATCTAAGCTCATAATTACTCCGATATAGGTTAAACTAACTCTAATTGATTACTTATTTGTTTAGCAAAGCACCCCGATTTAATTTTAGAGTATTCCAACACTATAGCAACGATTTTTTTGATTATTATTATCTGAATAGATAATTTTGGACTAAAATAGAATCCTGGAATTTAGTTACATTTTAGCTTTTTGAATTTATAAAAAAAAAGATTTACAAGTTTTTTTTTGTATAGTTTTAGTGAAGTTTATAGTTTGGGTTTACCAGAATTTTAAACTATTCACTTCATCTATCGTTGAATGTACCTATAACCTAAAATTCTGGATGTTTAGTAGTTGATACTACATTTATAGGTAAACTCTATAACGTTTACTTACTAAGCTTTTCAGCAAGTGATCCGTTCAATCCGGATCACTTTTTTTAGTGACGCTAATTAATGATTTATGTAGTTTTATAAACACAAATTACAGAACATGGCAATTCTTAGAAACGATAATCCTTGGGGCGAAGTATTCGGCTAGCAAATTTGGGAGCAAACCAAGAATTTATAGCGTTTCTCGTAGTTATGAGGTACAGTCTTCTTTGACGTTGATTCCCTGTTAGGTGCCCTTGACCCATTAAGAATTAAATTCGCCACGGGTCGCACCTCTTGATGCAGCACATCGCTATTCCCTATTCCCTGTTCCCTGTTCCCTAAAATCCAGAAATTTTGTACCTCATAGCTATGAGAATTGCTAGATGTGCGAATGCTTCGCCCTTACAAACGTCCTTTGTTTTATGGGTTTCGACCTGACAGGGGCTGGTCAGTTATTTGAGCTGAACGGCACTAGCTAGTGGCTTGTCTAGGAATCTAGGAGATCCATCAAAAGCACCAAAGCCTCAAGCACTGAGGTTCGCTGATTGGGATTAACTATCACACTTGGGGGTTGATTGTGAGGGTTGCTATAACCGAGAGTTCTGATAATTTCCTCTGAGGTCATTGCCCCTGGACAATCCATATGGGTTAAACCAATAATCATGGGAACATTTACTCGCTCCTTCATAAACAGGAGAAGCTCACGAGAGTGGTTCAAGCTGCTGGGTCGATGAACTGGCACCAGTACAATATAGGCGTGAGCTTCACGAATCAAAATATCCCACATGAAGTCAAAGCGAGATTGACCAGGAGTACCGTAGATATGAACATTTAGATTGTTACCAAAGGTAAGGCTACCAAAGTCAAAGGCAACGGTAGTTTTTTTCTTGAGCAGAAGTATTTCGTCGGTGGCTTTACCTTCTATTTCCACAGCTTCAAAATTACTTGCTGTCCTCACAAAAGTAGATTTGCCAGCTCCTACAGTTCCGGTTACTACGACACGGATACTTTTCATGGGATTTACTCCACCAAGGCTAATTAATACTGAGTAGATTTCTGTCTTAGCAGATGAGAAAGGGAAATTTGGTGGGGTAAGTCCTGTAATTTGAGTTAAACTCAGATCTTGAACCAAGTTTAAGATTTACCTGTAAAGGTAGGGAACTTCGGATCGGGGAACAGGGAACAGTGATAAGATTTGGTGCTTTCAGTACTTAAATTGATTGTTATCACTGCCGTTATTAAGTTTTTTGTACTGGTGCAAGAGCTCAGTTAAAGGAGGGTTATCAAAGGGGATTTGGTATCAATACTCAATCTCCAACAGTATTAATCTCAAGTCCTCGACTTTGTATAGTTTGCTCAAATAATGGCGTAGACAGGGCTTGTTCCACCGGCCAAACTCCCGGTTTATTGAGTTGACCAGTAAGCATCAGTTCAGCAATACTACCAGTACCGACCCCAGCAGCGACAGCAGTATTCTCATGGACTAAGGTTGAGCCAGCACGGGCTGATTTACCATCTTTGTAACCAGTAACCTCTGAGCGAATGGCAACACCAACGCCACTAATGCGATCGCTTACATCGGTCATGATGTGGCTGACATGGGACAAAAACTCGATTCCAGCGGGATTTTTCAGCCAAGATGAGGGAAAGATATGGGCAGCTATCCAGGTCAGATGATTATAAAAATCGGGAACTGAGCCAAATTTAGTGATTACCGTGTTAACGGGGAATGAGTCCACTAAGGTCAAGGCTTCTGGCATATCAAACCAGTAGACACCAGCTTTACCATAGGGAGCAGGGAATTGGATGGTTTCGCGTAGGCTATAAGGTTTCACGGTTTGCCACTGATTATCAATCCAAGCTTCAAAGGGTTCTTGCAATCCCAGGAAAGTAGTACGCATCACCGTCACTCCAGCACCACCAGAACCCGCAACTACATAGCTCAGGTGAATCCGTTCTGCAAAATCTAACTGTTCCACATCGTGACGCACCATGCTATTCGAGATACCAGGAAAAATGCCAGAATTCACAATAGCGGTGACACCAGCAGCAGCAGCTTGTTCACGGAAGGCTAAGGCTTTACGGGTAAAAGCACGGTTGTCACTGACATCGAGATAGTTAACCCCTTGTTCGATGCAAGTGTTTAGGACAGTAGCGTCTCGGTAGAGAAACGGACCAGCACAATGGATTACTAGGTTGTGAGATGCGATCGCATTTCTTAACCCCTCCTGATCAGCTAAGTCTAGAGGAAGAAACTGCACGGGGGGCTGTAACTGTTGTGGCAATGCTAGGTCAAGTTTACCCTGACGTCCGGTAATCGTAATTTTCGCCTGAGTATGGGCAAGTAAGTCTTGCGCTACACTGTTCCCGATTCGTCCTTTGCCTCCTAGGATTAAAACCTGGTCTGTCATTAGATCATGTCCGCTTGAATACTTATTGCAGTTCTATCTTACGGTTGCTGGTTTCACTTAATTTCATCATTAGATTCAAGTCTAATTTAATTGTGTCCATTGGGTTTTACTAATAGTAAATTTTTAAACTCTAGGGATCCGTGTAGGAATTGTGATAATTTTTGATGCCATATTCCCTACTCCCTACTCCCTACTCCCTACTCCCTACTCCCTTTAACACTATAGCAATTTTAAGGGATTGAAACCTAAGAGAAGTCAGTCCGACTTTGGGTATATTCTTTCCCATCTTCCCCATCTTTCCAATCTTCCTCATTTCCATCTCCATAAATTATCCCGATGTTGTGCAAACCCCTTCAGGGGATAGCCTTGAGTTGCGCCATTTGGTTAAGTTTTGTTACAAAATCCCGACATCCTGCATAAACGGTAGGGCTTAATCCTGATAAGTATTAAAACCCTTAAAACTAGCAACTAACTACCGTTTGCAGCACATGACCTAGCTCCCCCAAACTGATCAGTGCGAAATCGCCTCCCCACAGACTATCCAACTTTTTTTAGAATAGGTCTACAAGATGAATACTATCACCAACTCTTTAGAAAGGGCAAATACTCAAGCACAACAGTTAGATAAGGTTTTCTTACAAGGGATACTGGAAGGATTTATTGATGGCATTTTGATTTTGAGTACAAAAGGAAAGATACTTCATGCCAATGAATCTGCTCGCCTTCTGTTGCATAAACTCACACCAGACAGTAAACAATCTAATTTGGTGCCTAAACAAATCTGGCGTGTCTGCCAAGCTTTGAAGTACAGTGTTAAGTCCTATCATTCTCAGGCAGTTATTATAGATTCTCATCTTACTACGAGTCAGTCAACTACTGTTCGGATACGAGTTCGATGGCTCAAATTAGAGTTATCCAAAGAACCTTTGATTTTAGTCACTCTTGAAGACCAACATCAATCCATTCAAAATCTAGTGCTTGCAGAAGTTTACCACTATGGTTTAACTCCTCGTGAAGCAGAAGTCTGGTTACTGCGTCGAGTCAATTACTCCTATAAAGACATTGCCGCTAAGCTATTCATTACCCTCAGCACAGTGAAGAAGCACATGAAAAATATTCATGCTAAACAGAAAATGGCTCTTTTTCTAGAGCATAATCTTGTGTCGGGATAAGGATAAATTTAATTTAAACTTAAAAGCTAAAACCTTAAGCCAGTGCTTTGCAGCTAGACCAATGATTTGAAGCGAGCAGTTGTGGACTAGCTGCTGCATCTGGCTTACCAATTAGAGGAGTTGCACTCGGAGGGTTTGTTGTAGTCTGTAGCAACACCCCCGACTCAGGCAAACTCTTGTCAGGCTTACCTCAATCAATGTTAGGTATTGAACCATCAGACTAGACGAGGGCAAAATTCCCCTAACCGATCACCCCTGATTCACCAAGGGCTTCCATTGTTCATGATAAGTCAGTTTCAAAGGTTATGAAAACTACTTTATGCAAAAAACATTTTAAATTCATGCAAAATCAACATTAAACAATTTTTTATGTAAAAAGCAATTTAATTTCATGTACCCCATACATAGTTACTCTATCTATTTAAGTTATTTTTGTCCATGATGAAAAAATAACCAATTTTCGTAAAAGACAACTGGGTCATGACAACAATGACATCAGAGACGGCTGAAGTATTATCGGTAAATCAAAGGACTAATCAGACGGAAAAATCAGATAGGGACAATAAACCGGTCAAGCTAGCTTATATCAAGCTAATCCTCTGCGCTACAGGGATTGGCATTGCTGGCGGATTAGTAGCAACTAGCTACTATTTTGTCCTAGAACAGTGTTTGCATTTTGTTTGGCATTGGTTACCCGAATTTCTAGAACCCTATTTCCCGAGTTGGCTACCCTCTTGGAATTATGTGTGGATTGCCACTACCATTGGTGGGTTTTTCGTGGGCTTATCCCTCTACTTCTTGGGGTTACCCGGTGAAATGGCGTTGGTGATTGAAAAAGTCCACGATCCAGGCAGGATGGAGCCTCGTCAAACTCCTGGCATGATTGTGACCTCTCTAATTTCCATCACCGCTGGCGGGAGTGCAGGACCAGAAGCACCATTGGTACAGATTAATGGTAGCTTAGGTAGCTGGCTAGGAGTCAAGCTTAAACTGGCAATCAGCCATATCCGGATATTGACCTTCTGCGGGATGAGTGCTGCTCTTGGTGCCTTTTTTGGTGCGCCGATCGGGGGGGCATTGTTTGCCCTAGAAATTCCCCACCGCCGGAGTCTGGAATACTATGAAGCCATCGTACCAGCCATTGTCGCGTCAATTTTTAGCTTCTCTGTTTTCCGCTTTGGTACTGGGTTAAATGTGGGAGGAATTTACCGCTTTAACCTTTTTGATACATTACCTACTCTGTCCTGGCTAAATTTAATTGAGGGTGCATTACTCGGGGTTGCTGGTGGATTAGCAGCTATCGTGTTTATCTATATCTTTCGCTTTACCAAGTCTTGGATTAAATCGATTGAACATCGCCACATTTTGCTAGCTACACTAGGCGGATTATCTATCGGGTTGATTGCTGTATTCTTTCCCCAAACCCTATTTTTTAGTGAGGAGCAAATTGAAACAGTCATTGAACAAGGTCCCACTTTGGGGGTAACCATGTTACTAGGGATTGCCTTGGCAAAAATGTTTGCGATCAGTTTTACCCTCCACGGTGGGTTTAGAGGCGGATTTATCTTTCCTCTATTTTTCATCGGTGCTAATCTCGGTTTAGCTATCTCCATCGCCTTACCCGAAATTCACCCCACCATTGCTATGCTTTGCCTGATGGCAGCAGTGAATGTGGCTGTCACCAAAACACCGGTCAGTAGCACGGTTATTCTTAGCGTTCTGTCTGATACCTCGATTCTTCCAATTATTGCTATTGCTAGCTTTGCCAGTTTCTTGTTGACTACTAATATTTCTTTGCTTAAAACTCAGCGATCGCGTAGTCAGGAGGGTATCCCAGTAATGGCTTAAGAATAATTAAGCCTGACTACTGAGTTTTTTTTGTTGAGAAGTTAGCTAATTTCGTAATTAACAGCCAACCCCCAACAAAAAACCATCAGTTAGGTAAAATTAGATGGTTAACAGCTTGCTCGATAGGTAAAGCGTGAAACCTCTAAAAGAGTTCTGTCTAAGTGTTGTTGATCTCGAATTGATGCCAACTGCGCTGAAGGTGGCTTTGGTCGTTGGCTCAGTTCTGTTTGTGATCAATCATGGTTCTGCTCTGCTACAAGGGCAGATGAATCGAGAGCGATGGATTTCAGGGGGTTTAACCTATATGATTCCCTACTTGGTCAACATTCATGGTCAGTACACCATCCGTTATAGGCAAATGGCTCGAAGAGGAAAAGCAAATTCTAATCGCAATTCTGGTTAATCACGATCATAGTCATGTCAAAACCCTGCTTCTGGTACAATGGCCAGCTAATTGAGGGCAACTCCCTGAGTCTGACCATTGATGAGCCAGGATTTATCTATGGCGCTACAGTTTTTACGACCTTACGAGTTTATCATCAGTCATTAGATCACCCACTAACCGATTGGACTAATCATTGCCATCGCCTCCAATCGACTCTACAAGCATTTGGTTGGCAACAGCCGGATTGGGAGCAATTGCGCCAGGGAGCACAATCACTGATCACCCTTTACCCAGTGCTGAGAATTACCCTATTCCCCGATGGGCGAGAATTGATTATGGGTCGTTCTCTGCCAGCCAATTTAGCCCAGTGGCAAGAACAGGGTATCACCGCTTGGGTAGCCCAGTCCCCCTCCCTAAAATTTCATCGCTGCTTACCCACTCACAAGACCGGGAATTACTTATCTCCATGGCTGGGGAAGCAAATGGCGCAAAATATGGGAGCACAGGAAGCGATTCTGGTAGATAATCACGGCAATTGGCTGGAAACTAGCACAGGTAACTTATGGGGATGGAGAGATGGTCAGTGGTGGACACCACCAGTGGAAGCTGGAATTTTACCAGGTGTGATGCGATCGCATTTAATTGAGTGGCTGACTTGCCAAAATCAGAGAGTTTGTGAGGAACCTTGGTCACCCGAGTTGGTAGGACAGTTGGATGCGATCGCATACACTAACTGCGTGGTGGAGGTTGTTCCCATTCACCGGGTCATTCAAGGCAATTCTGAACGAGTTTATGACCCACTACACCCAGTTTTCCAAGACTTAGGACAGCTTAACTATTAACTTTGAAGTATTAAATATAGCAGTTTTCAATTGTGTTAGATCCAAAATTTTTTGATTTTAGGGAACAGGGAATAGGTAACAGGGAATAGGTAACAGGGAATAGGTAACAGGGAATAGGTAACAGGGAATAGGGAAAAAATCCTGTGTACCTCATAAGTATGGAAAACACTATATTAACTGTTAATTGACGAACAACTTCCTACTCTGTTTATGGCGTTGCACAATAACGGGATGATGTACCTATTTGCCGAAGTTTGAACTGTAGACTATAAGCCACTTTCAGTTATGTGCAAAAAATGGTATCATCCTAAAAATGTGCAACGCCCTGTTTATTGATCAGGGGTTGCCTTACATTAGCTGACAGCTCAATGCTGTTCGCGTAGCGTGGGTGGCACAGGCTTCGACGCTGGGAGGTAGCGCATTAGCTGACTGCTTACCTTTAGTCTAAGCTTCAGACGTTCAAAGTAGGTAAGTATTCAGCTATCAGCTATCAGCTATAAGTTATCAGTCATTGGCCGTAGGCCACGCTACT
Organism: Moorena sp. SIOASIH; assembly: GCF_010671925.1. Lineage (GTDB taxonomy): Bacteria > Cyanobacteriota > Cyanobacteriia > Cyanobacteriales > Coleofasciculaceae > Moorena. Next base: position 1,119,402 of record NZ_JAAHIH010000004.1, read on the forward strand.
TGAGGTGCTATCAGCTTTTGAATCAAACAGGTAAGCATTGGAATAATGCTGAGTTACATCTTTTGAATCAAACAGGTAAGCATTGGAATAATGCTGAGTTAGGTCAGCATTAGGCTAACGTCATTAGGCTAACCTCTGACGGCTGACGGCTGACGGCTGACGGCTGACGGCTGACTGCTTACCAAAGTAAAGTAGTTGTTTTGACGGTATACACCCAATGATTATTATCAAAAATTTAATCTAGGTATGGATAAATCTACTGAGCCTGCTATCTGTTGACCCTTGTTTGGTAGCTAAAAAAATCTATGCAATTACAATTCCCAAGTTTCAAATTTGGTGCTTTCTGATTCAATCAATAGATTATATTCGGTAAATTTTAGGATATAGTTATACCAAAAATCCGTATTTATACGGTCAATTAATTAATCAAAATTGTGTAAATTCAAGACATATATTCAGAATTACGAGACAATTTTCGTAAGAAATATATCAACATGGCCCCTAGAGGGTCTGGGAGATAATATCTCGGTATGCCCTACTCAATGGTTTTTGTCTGGCTCAATTTTCTCATAGAAACTGTCCCAATTAGCGATACAGATAGAGCAATGAGTGGTACCTATGACCTAAAGTTAGTTGTTCTATCCATTGCTATCGCCTCGATTGTGACCTATACGGTGCTGATTCTAGCTGGACAACTAAAAACCTCACAAAAGAGTACCCGTAAAGGTTGGCTGATTGGTGGGGCAATGATCATGGGAGTTGGGATTTGGTCAATACACTTTTTGGGAATGCTAGCATTCCGGTTCCCCATCCCCATCACTTACGATACGCCCATGGTACTGCTTTCTTACTGGGTAGCAGTGGTAATATCTGGTGCCGTACTCTATAGTGTCAGCCGCATCACCAACCTCAGACAGTTAATGGTAGGCAGTGTGGTAATGGGATTAGCGATCGCATCCTTACCCTACCTGCTGATCGCTGCCATGGGAATACCAAGGCTGATTCACTACAACCTCCTTTTAGTTGCCCTATCCGTTGTTATAGCCAGCTTGACATCCTTTTTCATCTTGTGGCTATCCTTTGATTTGGGGGTAGGAACTAGAAAAGTCCTTAATTGGTGGAAGCTTTGCTGGGCAGTGATCCTGGGATTAGCCATTACCGCTGTCAACTATACAACCATGATAGCAGCCAAGTTCACCGTTACTCCACCATTAGACACTGGTTTTTCTCAGACATTAAATACTTCGGTGGTAACAAGCACCATAGGGATAACTAACCTAATCATCTTCAGCCTCACCTTAATTGCCTCATATTACGAGCAGAAAACGAGTAAAGCACTGCAAGCTCTTAGACAAGAAGCATTGCAAGAGAGCGAAAGGCTATTCCGGACGGTGATTAGAGAAATGCAGGTAGGGGTGTTGCTATTCGAGGTAAAAACCGAATTCATGCTCTTTAATCAGGCGGCTCTGGATATACTGGGCTTCACCGAAAGTGAATTGTTGGATAAAAGTCCTTTTGGTTCGGATTGGACTATCATTCACGAAGACACCACTCCATTCCCCACCGAAAGTCGTCCCATCCAACAAGCAATTAGCACCCGTAAACTGGTACGAAACGTGGTGATGGGTGTCTACAATCGAGCTACTGAAGATTGGGTATGGTTACTAGTGAATGCAGATCCCCAGGTGGGGGTGGATGGAAAAGTAGAGCAAGTCATTTGTACCTTTAGTGATATCACGAATCGCAAGCGAGCCGAGGAAGCGCTGCGGCAAGCTGAAGCGAATTACCGTAGCATCTTTGAGAATTCAGTAGAGGGCATCTATCAGATTACACCCGATGGGCGCTTTATTAGTGCCAATCCAGCCTTAGCACGGATCTATGGCTATTCTTCCCCAGAAGAACTAGTAGAGTCAATCACGAACGTCTCAAAACAAATTTACGTGGACACTGAGGCTCGTACCGAGTTTACTCACAGAATCGCGGAAAATGGGGCTGTATCATCCATTGAGGCTCAGGCTTATCGCAAAGATGGTAGTGTAATCTCGATTTTGGAAAATGTGCGCCCTGTCCGAGACACTAATGGCAATTTGCTCTACTACGAAGGCTCTGTGGAAGACATTACCGAACGCAAGCGAGTTGAACTGGCCTTGCTGGAGAGAGAGGAGCAGTATCGGTCAGTCGTGGAAAATGTGCAAGAGGTTATTTTCCAAACCGATGGGCTTGGGGTGTTGACCTTTCTCAATCCAACTTGGACAGAAATGACGGGCTTTTCTGTAGCAGATAGCATTGGTAAGAACTTTATTAATTATCTCCATCCTGATGACCGTCAAACTAACATAGAACTGTTTCAATCCCTAATTACCCACAAACAGGAGTATTATCAGCAGGAACTAAGGTATATTACCAAGAATGGGGGCTCGGGGTGGCTGGAAATTCATGCGCAATTAACCCTAGATCCTGACAGTACTATCACAGGTACCTCTGGCACTATCCGAGATATTACAAATCGTAAATTAAGCGAGTCACATCTGAAAGAAAGTGAGAAACAACTGCGTCAAGTTATTGATTTAGTACCTCATTTTATTTACGCCAAGAACCGAGATGGAGAGTTTCTTCTAGCCAACAAAGCAGTTGCGGAAGCTTATGGTACGACAGTAGATGAGTTACTATACCATCGGGATGAAGATTTTGCTCAATCTTTCCTAAAATCATTCGAGTTTAGAGAGGCGGATTTGCAGGTATTGGAGAGTGGAGAACCGACACACCTTCCAGAAGAGACGCTCATCTATCCCGATGGAGAAAAGCGTATAATCCAAACTACCAAAATTCCCTTCTCCTTAGCAATTTCCCACATGCCAGCGGTACTAAGCGTATCCATTGATATATCTGAGCAAAAGCAAGCCGAGGAAGCATTACACCAGCAACTGACTCGTGTGATGCTACTCAAACAGGTGACCCAAGAAATCCGCCAAAGTTTAAACACTAAACAAATTTTTCAGACCACCGCCACACAAATTGGTCAAGTGTTTCAGGTCAATCGTTGCACCATTCATACCTATGTTTCCCAACCCTATCCTCGAATTCCTACCGTGGCTGAGTATTTAGAAAAGGGTTATCTATCCATACTGGATTTAGAAATTCCGATTCTGGGGAATCCTCATTTAGAGCAGTTGTTAGTCCAAGACCGAGCCATCAGTTCCCCTAATGTTTACGAAGACCCTCTTCTGAAACCGATGATCCCAATATGTCGGCAGATTGGAGTCAAATCCATGTTGGTAATTCGTACTTCCTATCAGGGGGAACCGAATGGTGTGATTGGAATACATCACTGTGATGAATTTCGTCAGTGGAGTCTGGATGAAATTGAGTTACTCGAAGCCGTGGCTGACCAAGTAGGGATTGCTATTGCTCAGGCTCACCTGCTTGAGCAAGAAACCCGCCAACGAGAGCAATTGACTGAGAAAAATTTCGCCCTAGAGCAAGCTAGAAGAACTGCCGAAGCGGCCACTCAGGCAAAAAGCGAATTTCTGGCAACCATGAGCCATGAAATCCGGACTCCTATGAATGCCGTGATTGGCATGACGGGTTTGCTACTGGATACAGACCTAACGCCCCAGCAACGAGACTTTGTGGAAACGATCCGCAATAGTGGGGATAGTTTACTCACCATCATTAATGATATTCTCGATTTTTCAAAAATTGAGTCTGGAAAGCTGGAGTTAGAAGAACAACCGTTTAATCTGATCACTTGCATTGAGGAATCCTTAGATTTGTTGGCGGCAAAAGCAGCTGAGAAAAAATTGGAGTTAGCCTATCTATTCCATCCCAACACTCCACCCATGATTGTGGGAGATGTGACTCGGCTGCGCCAAATTCTAGTCAATTTGTTGGGGAATGCGATTAAATTTACCCATATCGGGGAAGTGTTAGTTTCTGTAACTGCCCGAGAACTTAGCATAGGGGAATCGCTTGATGGCAAAGAAAAAGAACAAAGCATTACTGCTAGCCACTCCTACCCCTTAACATCTGCTCCTGACTACGGAAAACACTACTCTTTGAGTTTCCCTACTCTACCCAATGGAAACGACTACACTCTACAAGAAGGATTTGACCAGACGCGGTATACCAATGGGGTCAGAGGAGCTAACGGAACACAGAACAACACGAGAGACAACACAAGAGTATTTTCACCGCCTCACCCCCAGATTTCTTCCCGCAACCCTAACACTGCCAGATTTTGTACCACCTCCACCCAATCCTCAATCTACGAAATCCAATTTGTGGTCAAGGATACTGGCATCGGCATTCCTGAGGATCGGATCGACCGCCTGTTCCAGTCCTTCTCTCAGGTGGATTCCTCCACATCTCGCCAATATGGAGGCACAGGTCTTGGTCTGGCCATTTGTCAACGGCTCACCACCATGATGGGTGGGAAAATTTGGGTAGAAAGTCAAGTTGGTCAAGGCTCTAAATTTTATTTCACTGTATTGGCTAAACAGCCTGATCCGATCGAACAACCTAACCTGCCAGTATCTCAGCCATTGTTAGAAGGAAAGCGGCTGCTGATTGTGGATGATAGTGCGACCAACCGCACGATTATCTCCGAGCAAGCCAAGTCTTGGGGTATGTTTACCCAGACAGCAGCATCAGGTAGAGAAGCTCTCGATTGGCTCAGTCAGGGGGATAAATTTGACATTGCCATTCTTGATGGGTATATGCCTGAGATGGATGGTTTTACCCTAGCAACGAAAATCCGCCAGGAGTCTGAGGGTCAAGCCTTGCCCTTGGTAATGCTCAGCTCAATGAGTCAATCAGATACAAAGCATCATCAGAGTCAGCTAGATATTGCAGCTGTTTTAAACAAGCCTATTAAGCAATCTCAGCTTTACGATGTTTTGACCCAGGTGATGAGCGGACAGCCGATCAAGATTAAGCGCACACCTGCTCAACACCTAAAACTTGACACCGAAATGGCGCAAAAGCATCCTTTGCGGATTTTGTTGGCTGAAGATAATATCGTTAACCAGCAGTTAGCCCTGCAATTGTTGAAACGGATGGGGTACCGGGCTGATGTCGCGGGTAATGGATTAGAAGTACTCCAAGCTCTTACTCGTCAGCCCTATGACCTGGTTTTGATGGATGTCCAGATGCCGGAAATGGATGGCTTAACTGCGACGCAACGGATTTGTGAACAATGGCCAGCTCATGGACGCCCCTGGATTATTGCCATGACTGCTAATGCCATGGAAGGGGATCGAGAAATGTGTCTGAGTGTAGGAATGGATGATTACATTAGCAAACCTATCCAGGTCCCAGAGTTAGTCCGTGCCTTGAGTCAATGTCCGCACCATCGTGAACCTCCCCAGCCAGTAGTAGCTGATCAAGCTGTTGACTTTTCGGTTTTGCAATCCTTGATCGACAGTATCGGAGAAGGGGGGGCGGAATGCTTGCTTGGTTTGATTGAAATTTACTTAAAAGATACTCCGAGGTTAGTAAAAAACATGGCTAAAGCAATTAGTGAAGAAGAGCCAAAAGCCATGGAAATTGCGGCTCACACATTAAAGTCTAGTAGCGCTACCCTAGGGGGGATAAATCTCTCCAAACTGTGTCAGAAACTGGAAAGTCTGGGGAGGTCGGACACTATCACTGGAGCAGCGGAAATTTTTGCCCAGCTTGAGCCTGAATACCAACAAGTCAGAGCAGGACTGACCGAGAGTGCTAAGAAAATTGAACAACAATCCTTCAGCCCAGTCCTCACCCATAATGTATGATTTGGGTAGGGTTAGGGAAACCAGGAAACAAATCTTTTCCTAATCGGAAACTATTTTTTTTAAGGCAAAAGGCAAAAGGCAAAAGGCTAAAGGCAAAAGGCAAAAGGCTAAAGGCAAAAGGCAAAAGGCAAAAGGCTAAAGGCAAAAGGCAAAAGGCTAAAGGCTAAAGGCTAAAGGCTAAAGGCAAAAGGCTAAAGGCTAAAGGCTAAAGGCAAAAGGCAAAAGGCAAAAGGCAAAAGGCAAAAGGCAAAAGGCAAAATTTTATAAGAAATAAAGAGTTTTTTTTAAATAGAATCAGTGTCAAAAAGTACTGTATATAATAAGGGTCAGCAATGCTATTTTCCTCTAAAAAGGGCTATACAAACGCCCTTCTCGCAGCTGTACTACTGGCTGATTGGAGATTCTGACTAAGTTTTCATCATGAGTTGTGACAATAACTGTAGTGCCTAGGTGATTGAGTTTTCTGAGAATGTTTAATACCTGCCAAGAATTGTCGGGATCGAGGTTACCTGTTGGCTCATCAGCTAATATCAAGGGCGGTGTACTAACAATGGCACGAGCCAGGCTTACCCGTTGTTGCTCTCCTCCTGAAAGTTCCTCTGGAAAACAGTTGGCTTTGTGTTGCAAACCCACTAATTTAAGGGTTGGTGTTAGGCGTCGCTTAATTTCTTTGCGAGTGAAACTCTGTGCCCACAGAACAAAAGCGATATTCTCTGAGACAGTTCGCTTGGGAATTAGTTTGTAGTCCTGAAAAACAATCCCCAGGCGACGGCGTAGGAAGGACAAGCGATCGCCTCGTAATTGCCCAACATTGATTTGATCGACAAATACTTTACCTTGGGTGGGACGCTGTTCACCATACAGTAATTTTAGCAATGTGGATTTACCAGCACCAGAAGGTCCTGTGATAAATAAAAAGTCTCCTGACTTGACTTCTAGATTGACGTTAAACAAACCTCGGTTGTTGGGATAGGTTGTTGTTACTCCTTGTAATTTGATTATCGCTTTCTGGGTCATTAGGGATTAGGGAAAGATAGGGAAGTGTGGGAGGTGTGGGAGGTGTGGGGAGATGGGGAGATGGGGAGATGGGGAGATGGGGAGATGGGGAGTCAGATGAACAACTGGCGTTCCACGGCCCTGACAAGGTGCTGACGCAAGCCTTAGCAAACAGACGGTCCCCATTCGCGTTCGCGTAGCGTGGCCGTAGGCCAATCGCATCAAGACAATACTAAACAATTTGCGTTCGCGTAGCGTGGCCGTAGGCCAATCGCATCAAGATAATACTAGACAATACTAATGCTGCGAATTAATACTGCAAGGTCTATCGATGAGGGATTAGGTTATGCCAACCTTTGACCTAAGGCTTTGAGAGCAAACTGAGGCAGAACCATGATTCTTTGAGCTAAAGCTTTGAGCGCAAACTGAGGCAGAACCATCATTCGCCGCCAACGGTGGGGTTCTTGATACAACCGATATAACCATTCGAGATTATTCTTCCGGAACCAGCCTGGCGCACGGGTTTTAGCCCCTGACCAGATATCAAAGCTACCACCAACACCAATCCAAGTGGATTGGGGACACAGGTGGCGATTCTGGGCAATCCAAAATTCTTGACGTGGTACACCTAAGCCGACTAGTATGATTTTAGGCTGTTGTTCTTTTAAGGTGAGCTTCAATTCTTCCTCTGCTTCTGCACTGAGGTAGCCATGACTAATTCCAGCGATCGCTAATTTTGGAACTCTCTTCTGCCAAACCCTAGCTGTTTTTTGGACTACATCAGGGGCTGCCCCATAGAAGAAAACTGGGCAAGATTCTCCGTATTGTCCAGCCTTGACCAGTAAAGACTCAGCTAGTTCAATTCCTGGACAGCGCTGCTTTTTTTTACCGTGGAGCCGTAAGTAAAATATAATACCTGCCCCATCAGGAATCACCAATTCTGCCTGCTTGATAACGGCAGCTAGCTCACGGTTGCGCTCTCCCTGGATTGCCATTTCGGCATTTAGAGTTACTACATGACTACCTAGACCTTTGGTGAGACGATCCTCTAAGTAGTGACTATAGTTGTCTAAAAGGTGAACGGGTAACCCCAAGACCGGAAATTGTTCAGCTGTTTCAAACATTGGCTTTTGCATACCCTCACATCACCCATGTATTTTATTCTACGTAAGACCACTTAAACCCTTCGGCTCTTCCGAACTTGTTCGGGTAATTGGCATTTAACTTATGCTAAAAGCTTTACTGGGCATGGCTTTGAGAGTTAAAAATGTTTTGCTCAAGTCAAATTCTTTTTCCCAGTAAGGGGATAACAGATTTGGCCGGTTATTTTGGATGATCTCTTATGGAAGAGCCAAAACTCTTTACTTAACTCCTCAGGATTTGGTACTGATCAGGAAAACTATATGATTGGGTATGTGATTGGGTCGGAATTGGGAATGGGGATTTGATGGTGGTGTTGAACTCAATTAGGACTTATCCCCCCATCCTTGCTGAACGTAGTTGGGGGAGGTTTGATTAAAAATTAAAAATACTATTAGGAGTTGACGGTTGACCATTTACCGCAGAGCACAGTCAACCGTCAACCGTCAACCTTCAACCTTCAACCTTCAACCTTCAACCTTCAACCTTCAACTGTTAATCAGTTCTGAGCAAATACACTAGCAGCAGCAGCAATACCTGCTCCTGGTGTCATGGATTGGTGTCCCAATTCCTGAAGGGTGGCTTCGAGAGCACCAATGACAGCAAGAATATCTTGCTCACAGACAAAACCTAAGTGACCAATGCGGAATATTTTTCCCTTATAGTGGTCTTGTCCCCCAGCTAGAGCAATGTTATAGCGTTTTTTCATCACAGAACGAATTTGTTCGGACTCTACTGATGTGGGAATAACTGCAGTTGCGGCTGGGCTAGCATACTCATCAGAACCAAACAAAGGTAATGATAGGGCTTTGACGGCGGCGCGGGTTGCTTGCATCAGAAGCTGGTGACGGGAAAATATTGATTCTAACCCTTCTCTTTTCATCATGCCCAGTGAAGCTTGTAGGGCAATAACTAGGTTCACTGGCGGGGTAAAGGGATTGCTGTTTTTTGCAGTAGATTTCTTGTAAGTCCCCAAATCTAGGTAAAACTTGGGCAGGGTAGCCGTTTTGTAGGCTTCCCAAGCTTTAGGACTAACACTGACAAATCCTAGTCCTGGGGGAATCATGTATCCCTTCTGGGAACCAGAGCCTACTACATCGAGACCCCAGTCATCAATGGGTACATTGACTGCTCCAAGGCTGGTAACCGCATCAACAATAATTAGGGCTTCCCCGTGGTCTTTGACGTAACGATTTATGGTTTCTAAGTCGTTGAGAACGCCAGTAGAGGTTTCAGAGTGGGTGACAATTACGGCTTTGATTTGCTTTTCGGTATCAGCTTCTAGCTTTTCACGAAACTGCTCGGTATCTAGGGGCTTACCCCACTCAGCGGTAATGGTGTCCACTTCCAGACCAAAAGCAGTACTGATTTTTGCCCAACGGTCGCCAAATTTACCATTAGAACCAACTAAAACGCGATCGCCTGCACTGAGGAAGTTAATAATGCCAGCTTCCATGACTCCGGTACCGCTAGCGGTTACAGTCAAGACATCATTTTTGGTCTGGTGTAGCCATTTGAGGTTTTCATTCACCTCTGCCATGATTTCGCTAAATTCCGGACTACGGTGTCCGATCGGGTGTTTGGCCATGGCCAGTAATACTTGTTCTGGTACTGGCGTCGGGCCAGGAATCATTAGTTTGAGCTTGTCTTCCATCTGTAGTTAGTCTTGGTATCTAGGGTTGTTGTGATCTGATGATTGGTTAGTTAGTCTGAACTGACCGATTAAGTCTTGGATATTACCGGACAAAACCGGAAATTCAAGGTTAATTTGGCGGTTAATTTAGCGTTTCACCAAGGGACTATGGGAGCGGTTATCCCCACCCACCCTTACACGACGACTGACCCAGCCACGCTAGATTTAAACTTGCCTTAAAGTCTGTGTATATTGACATCCTGAAGTTAGGACACTCTTTAGTTCTGAGCCTTAAGGGCATGTCTTATTTATGCCGACAGTGGGAGTGACGCTCCTCAGGAGTAGGTAACAATCTCAAAATATATTGGCTCAAACTGGATACTGTGACTAAATTTCTTAGCTTTTTATTTATGAAGTTGAGGATGTCACTAAGGGAGTCTTCCTGCTGAATCCGGTAAACCATTTGTTGAATCATGGGGATCCAATTTGACGCTGTTGAGAGACCAGCGATACTCCATTGGCAAGTTGGCTCGCTGACAGCTTTGTTCTAATTGCTTCTGCTGAACTAGGGCTTTACGCAGAGTACTGATCAATTGATGAACCTGCTCTCGCAATTGGGGGTTTTGACTGGTTGCAAATGCGGTTTGGCGCTCTAGCAGTTGGAGCAGCAGTTCGTAGTGAATATAAGATGGAAGGGGAATTGGATCCATGAAATTTCCTGTACCTCGGTGAGTCGGAGTCTGCCATCACCATTGACTATTTTTTTTGGGCTATGGGTCACTGATGGCTAAACAAGCTGGCAATAGCAACTGCTGGGTCTGGCTGTTTTACCAATGACTCACCAATGAGGACGGCTGTGGCTCCGGCAGATGCTACCTGATCAAGGTGAGCGTTGGTATGAAGCCCTGATTCACTGACTACCAGAATGCCACGTTCGAGTAGTTGGTTACCCCTTGCTGCTAGTATTTGACAAGTTGTTTGTAAATCGACGGAAAAATCTTCCAAGTTACGATTGTTTATACCTACTAGGGTAACGCCATCCAGAGATAATACTCGATCTAATTCAGATTGGGTATGGACTTCGATCAAGGGGGTGATCGACAGAGTCTTAGCAATTTTGATAAAGTATTGCAGGTCTTGATCGGAAAGGATGGCTGCAATCAGTAAAACTGCATCTGCTCCGTGACTACGAGCCATGTACATTTGGTAGGGATAGATGATGAACTCCTTACACAGCAAAGGCAAGTCTACAGCAGCACGAACTTTTGCCAGGTTTTCCCAACTACCCTGAAAGAATTTTTGATCTGTCAGCACTGAGATCGCACTAGCACCACCCTGGCAGTATGACTGAGCAATGGCTACTGGGTCAAAATCTTCTCGAATAACCCCTTTGCTAGGAGATGCTTTTTTGATTTCTGCAATCAGGGCAGGGCTAGTCTTTCCTGATTTTAGGGCTGCTAGAAAGTCTCGGGGGGGTGGTGCTGTTTGTACTCGCTTACGCAACTCCACTAGGGGCAGACTTTCCCGCATCTGGTCAATTTCTTTCTCTTTGTGCCAGACAATTTCTTCGAGAATATGGTGCGGTTTATCGTCTGGTAGTGCAACTTGATAGTGCAGGGTTTGGATTTTAACTGCTGGATTGGGTGGGCGTCGGCGAATTTGCATCAGTAGTTTTATATAGTGCGTGAGTGCGTCAGTCCCTCAGTGCGTCAGTCCCTCAGTGCGTCAGTCCCAAAATCCTTTGTTAATTAGCAATTAACAAAGGATTTTGACTAATGAGTTACAGCTCGTTTGTAAGCTTCGTCGAGTACTTCTGAGAGAGTGGGGTGAGCATGGACTAGGTAGGCGAGGGAGTTGACGGATTGTCTGTTTGCGATCGCATTTGAGGCTTCGTGAATTAAGTCGGAGGCGTGGATACCTAGGATGTGGACTCCTAGGACTTCCCCGGTATCTTTACGGTAGATCACTTTCGCTACCCCATCTGCTTCTCCTTCTGCGATCGCTTTAGAATTCCCCTTAAAGTATGATCTTACAACGGATACTTCAAAGCCTTCTTCGGAGGCCAATTTTTTGGCTTGTGGTTCGCTTAGGCCAACGTAGCTGATTTCTGGATGGGTAAAGGCGGCTGCGGGTATGCTGCGGTAGTCTACGGTGCGGTGACGTCCACAGATATTCTCTACTGCGACAATACCTTGAGCGGATGCGGCATGGGCTAACATCATTTTCCCAGTGGCATCACCAATTGCCCAAAGATGGGGCACGGGTTCCCCTCCTGAAAGTACTGCCATGGTGTCATCTACGGGAATAAAACCGCGCCGGTTTGTTTCCACACCTACGGCATCTAGTCCTAGGTCTTTGGTGGCGGGAATCCGACCTGTAGCGACCAGGCAAGCATCGACTTCGAGCACATCGACTAGTTCCTTGGTTTTGGTATCTGCTAGTTCAATTACTACTGGGGAACCGGGAGTTACTTTCATCGCTAGCACCCCAGTGTGGGTTTCAATGTCCCGAGGTTTGATCAGGATGCGTGTTGCTAGTTTGGCAATATCAGGGTCAAAGGTTGGCATCAGGTCGTCTAGGGCTTCGATCATGGTGATTTCAGACCCTAGTGCTGTGTAGACATCAGCAAACTCTAGACCAATGTAACCACTGCCCACGATTGCTACCCAATCTGGCAGCCATTCTAGTTTTATGGCATCATCGCTGGTAAATACGGTTTTGCCATCAATCTCAATTCCTGGGGGTACAAAGGGAATTGAACCAGCGGATATCATAATATCTTTGCCAGTGATAGTTTTTTCTCCATTGTCTGTAACAACGGTTACTTTTTGAGTCCCAGCTACTTTACCCCAGCCTTTGATAATATCCACACCCAAGCGTTTTAGGCTGTTAGTCAGGTCACCACGAATTTTACTGACTAGATTGCTGGCATGATTTGCGATCGCATTTCGGTCAAACTCAACCCCTGCTACTTTAATCCCAAGGGCATTGAGATGATGAGCGTCCTGTAGCTCTCGCACTCTCCCTGATGCGGCTAATAGAGCTTTAGAAGGGATGCAGCCCCGGTTGACACAAGTTCCGCCCATGTCAGCGGCTTCAATAATAGCGGTTTTCAGACCACAGCTAACTGCGTGTAAGGCAGCACCATGACCCCCCACACCAGCACCGATAATCACTAAATCGTAATCAAAGTCTTGACTCACATCTATCTCCTGAGTTAGATTGGCTATGCTTCGTCCTTATTATTTTCAACTTGAGCAATCCAGGATTGCAAGTGCTCAACCATTAAGATTGGGAGGATGAAGTATGAAGTATCAAGGATCGCAAAGGGAACAGGGAACAGGGAACAGGGAACAGGGAACAGGGAACAGGGAACAGGGAACAGGGAACAGGGAACAGGGAACAGGGAACAGGGAACAGGGAACAGGGAACAGGGAACTTCGGACGTGGGAACACGGAACACGGAAAAACTCCTGTGTACCTCATTAGGCTAGAAACCGCTATAGAAAAAATTTTAGTTAGCTCCAATCCCTTAATTGTTATTAGTTACAGGTCATAACTATAGATTTTTTTAAACTTACTTAAGTTAGATTGGGTGCATGTCACTTATGCAGAGCATTTGTACTCAAGCTATCGCCCCTTTATGGCTTTTAGCTTGCTCATATATAGCATTTGTATTTGAGATTTCAAGCTGTATGGTCTTTTTTTATTGAACCATAAAACCCCGAATCTGTTTCCCCTCTTGCCTCTTGCCTCTTGCCTCTTGCCTCTTGCCTCTTGCCTCTTGCCTCTTGCCTCTTGCCTCTTGCCTCTTACCATTGAAATACTGAGCATATATTGAACCATCACCTGTCAAAAATAATATTTTTTTTATAACTATAAAATTTTCTTAAATAATTCAAAAACTCGGCTAGCATACCGGCTAGATTTGGGTGGTTTACAAATCCTTTAAAAGATTGAGGTTTTAAGTAATGTTTAAGCGATTTTTTCAGTTGATTGGACTATTGGCTGCAGTAGTCTTGCTGAGCACAACTCTAGGGTTTTCTCCTGCCCAAGCCCAAGTTATTGATGGCCCTGTAGGACGGACAACCACTCAATTTTATAATTTCCCTGAGGCCAGAACATTAGGTCCAATTACTGAAATAACCGTTCATCATGGCTTTATTATTGATGGCTTCAAGGTAAGTTATGCCAATGGAAAATCATTTCAGAATGGGGGTACTGGGGGAAACCCGACCACAATTTCTTTTAGTGCAGATGATCCATTAGTAGAAGTAGATGGTTACGTTGCCGACTATTCATATACTGGCAACAAACCCTTAATTGCCCAATTAACATTTAAGACTCTTAAGGGCAAAACCTATGGTCCGTTTGGTACTATGCAACAAACATCAAACCGAAAGCCATTCACCTTGAAAGCTGCCCAACCCACCATTCAATCATTCTTCGGCAGCGCCAGTGGCTATCTCACTTCTTTGGGAGTCTATATCGACACCGGGTGTCAATAAACCGGGGATAGTTATCATCAGTATTCCCATCTTGTTGGGTAACCGGGTATAGTTCTTAATAAACCCTGGCTAATTGGGCTTGTTGATAAGGCAATTTAGACATATAAATTTAGACATATAGTGTTTTTGGAATTCCCAGAACACTATTTTTTATAGAAATCATAAAATTAGATGCCTTTAAAGTAAGTTCATTTGACTATACTTGTTGAGTTTTTTGTAAGCTATCAGCGTGTCGCGTATCAGCTATCAGCTTTTGAATAAAACAGGTAAGCATCGGTTTAATCTGAGTTACAGCTTTTGAATAAAACAGGTAAACATTGGAATAATGCTGAGTTACCTCACAGCAGGGTCGAAGCTTGTGCCACAAAGCTGACCACTGACGGCTGACGGCTGACTGCTTACAGTTTTGTCAGTCAACCAGCCCACCTCAGACTGAGACTAAATACTTTCAAAAACGTTGCCGTTTAGCTTCGTACAACATCAAGGCAGCAGCAATCGCTACATTTAAGGATTCTACCCCTGGCATCAGGGGAATTTTCACTTGCTGATCTGCTGTTTTTACCAACTCTTCCCTAAGTCCAGCTGCTTCATTGCCCAGGAGTATCAAGCTAGGACAGCGCCAATCTATTTCCCAGTAACTGACCTTAGCATCTGGTACTGTGGCTACTACTTGTATCCCTTGAGCTTGAGCTTGAGCTACGAGTGTTGGCAAATGGGGGGTAACTGTCATGGGAAGACGGAACCACTGACCGACTGAGGCTCGCAATACTTTAGGATTATCTAGCTCTACACTATCGGAACTCAGCCACAATCCTTCCGCACCAGCGGCTACCGCAGTTCTAATGATTGTTCCGAGATTTCCTGGGTCTTGTATGGTTTCTAGCGCTAGACCTAGGGAGAGGGAATTGAGGGGTTTAGGGGAAAGGGGAAGACGGGTTGCTGTGGCTATCACTCCATCTGGCTCGACTGTAGTAGCGATCGCTTTTAGTACAGACTGACTTACCACTTCCACTCTTTGAGACCGAAGGGAAGCATCTTGGGATAGTTGTGGATGAGCTTCAAGCCATTCTGGTGTATAGCAGAGGGTTACTAGGGGATAATCTACGGCACAGGCTTCTGCCAACAGGTGGGTTCCCTCCAACAGAAATAGGTCTTGCTGCCGACGTCCTTTGACTCTGTGCAGCTTCCGAATTTCCTTGACTAGGGGATTCTTCGTGCTTGTCAGCATAGAAGTTTGGCTAATTATGCGGAACCCGGGACTTGAACCCGGAAGTCCTTGCGAACACTAGAACCTGAATCTAGCGCGTCTACCAATTCCGCCAGTTCCGCTTTTGTTGGCGTTATAGCAATCGTTAGTGATTCCGACAGTGGTCAGTTCTGAATCAGAACTGTCACCGTTGACGATTCAACTTAGAATTGCTACTGGGCTTGCTCTATTAACTCACCGGTTTTCTAGTATACAGCATTTACTGGGATTGTGACTACTCCTACATCAAATCAAAGATTATGATGTAGGCTTCTCTCTCCTCACGAATGAGACTTACTGTTCCTCGATATCCTGTATCGATTTACCACAGCCATTGAGCGGCAGTCCAACCGCCATCAATCTATTATACCAAAACCAAGAGACCCCGTCAGGTAATTCCCCTCCCGCGCTTCATGCGCGGGTATAACGGGAGACCCCTTACCTGTTTAGTTGGACAAGAAACTTGTCGATAGCCGCAACGCCTGAAAATTTCCCGGTTTACATTGCCAACTACTGAGTATAGTGGAAAACCTTATATTCGATCAAGATACGTGGAAAACTAGACATTTAAAAACTTTCAGGTAAAATCAAAACCAAATTTAACATTTCGCCAGAAATTGCAATGATTTTGGAGGATAGACCCATTAATCACTCTCAAAGCCCGATAAATCCCCAATCTCTGTCCCAGGAAAACGAATCGGTTCTCAAGATTTGGGGTAGAGCGTCTCTCCACGGACAGGTAAAAATTAGTGGAGCTAAAAATTCTGCCTTGGCAATTATGGCAGGGGCTTTACTGTGTTCTCAAGATTGCCGACTGCGTAATGTGCCGTCCCTAGTAGATATCGAGCGGATGAGCCAGATTCTTGCTGCTGTGGGAGTGAAGCTCAAACGCAGTGGTGACATCTTAGATTTAGATGTCAGCCATATCGGACAATCAAAAGCTCCCTATGAGTTGGTTAGCCAGCTGCGAGCTAGCTTTTTTATCCTTGGTCCGATGCTAGCGCGATTGGGAGTGGCACGGATACCACTGCCTGGTGGCTGTGCTATTGGTGCTAGACCAGTAGACCTCCATGTCAGGGGTCTACAAGCTATGGGCGCTCAGGTTCATATTGAGCATGGCATTGTCAATGCTTATGTGAAAGGAACAGGTAACAACAAGCTAAAGGGGGCAAAAATCTACCTGGATTACCCCAGTGTCGGGGCAACGGAAACTCTGCTGATGGCAGCCACTCTGGCAGAAGGGGAAACCACTATTGAAAATGCGGCTCAAGAGCCAGAAGTGGTGGATTTGGCGAATTTCTGCGGAGCGATGGGAGCTCAAATTCGTGGTGCTGGTACTAAAACTATTACTATCTCTGGGGTTTCCAGTTTACATTCGGTGGACTACCCGATTATTCCTGACCGGATTGAGGCTGGTACTTTCTTGGTAGCTGGGGCAATTACCCACTCTGAACTGAGCCTTTACCCAGTAGTACCGGAACATTTAACTGCTGTGATTGCTAAGCTACAGGCAATTGGTAGTGAGGTGATGGTTGAGGAACCCAATCGCTTACGAATTATTCCCAATAAACTAAGGGCAACGGATATTGAAACCTTGCCTTATCCTGGATTTCCTACGGATATGCAAGCCCAGTTTACGGCGTTGCTGGCTCTGAGTGAAGGAAACTGTGTGGTTAGCGAAACGGTTTTTGAAAATCGGCTGCGTCATGTTGCCGAATTGAATCGCATGGGGGCGGATATACGGGTTAAAGGGAATAATGCGATTATCCGAGGTGTGCCAATGTTGTCCGGAGCACCAGTAGTGGGTACGGATTTACGGGCATCTGCTGCACTTGTGGTCGCTGGGTTAGCGGCAGAAGGAATAACTACGATTCAAGGACTCCGTCATTTAGACCGGGGTTATGAAGACTTGGAGGGTAAACTCCGACAACTTGGTGCTAGAGTAGAACGGGTTCCGGCTCAGATAGAGGAAGAGGAACTTCCTCCGACTCCCACTAATGCCATGACTGCAACACAGAAGTAGTCATACTCATTAGTCATTAGTCATTAGTCATTGAGAAATTGTTAATTGTTAATTGTTAATTCTGATCAATTTTCAATTTTCAATTTTCAGTTTTCAATATGTCTACTAGAGCTTGTTTTACTGTGGAATACTGATATTCCCATCCATAACTAGTGGTTCGTTTGGGTAGCACCTGTTGACCTTCCAAGACTACTACGGCTCCTTCTCCCAGAAGGGCTTCTAGGGCAACACTGGGAACTGGTAACCAGGAGGGACGATTGAGAACGTCTCCAATGGCGTTACATAATTCAGACATCAAGACAGGATTGGGAGCTGTGGCATTGAAAATCCCTTCCATGTCTGGTCTGGTTAGGGCAGCTATGATTAAGTTCACTACATCATCTCGGTGAATCCAAGAAAACCATTGGCGACCGGTACCAATTGGCCCTCCAGCAAACATTTGAAAGGGGGGTATCATTTTGGCTAAGGCACCGCCATTGCCCAAAACTATACCGAGGCGCAGAATCACTAGTCGCACATCAGCTTCTTTGACTTTCTGGGCTTCCCCTTCCCAGGCTTGACAAACCTCTGCCAGAAAGTCCTCTCCAGCAGGACTTGTTTCATCAAAGGTTACTGTTTCACTAGTGCCGTAGTAACCAATGGCAGAAGCGTTTACTAATACCGTGGGTTTAGGGTCAGCAAGGGCGATCGCTTCCACTATTTTTTGGGTACCTAATTGGCGGCTATTGAGGATTTCTTCCTTACGGGCTGGTGTCCAGCGCTCCTCAGCAATCGGGGCTCCGGCTAAATTGACTACACCATCACAGCCTGCGATCGCATTTTGCCAATCCCCTGATTCGGTGGCAGTGTAGGCAATATTTTCTATATTGGGAAATTGCGCCGTAGCTTTAGCTGAGTCACGGGTTATAATAAAGGGTTGATGTCCTTCTTCCTGTAGACGCTCTACTAAGCGGCTACCGACAAATCCTGTTGCTCCAGTAATTGCGACTTTCATACTTCATCCTTGATACTCTATATCGTGTCCGATAGCACACTAGACCTCTTGCATAAGTCTCATAAACCGTGGGTGTTGACAAGGCAAAAGGCAAAAGGAACCCACCCCTAACCCCTCCCAGGAGGGGAAGGCAAAAGGGATAGATTTTGATTTCATATTTATTTTTGCAAGAGGTCTACTCATGGCTTAGATTAACCTGGAACGGAACCCGAAAACGGGGGGAAATGTGTAGGATGGGCAATTATCCTTCAGTTGGTGGTTTGCTTTCACCGTAAGCCATGCCGTTGGCTTCAGCGTACCGATTCATGAAGCGCATGAAGCGTTCCCAATGGTCGTCTTGATCAATTTCAACTTTACACTCCACTCCTGCTAGCTCATCTCCTTCTGGACCACCGAAGCGAAATTTTATTGAGGATGGAGTCATATTAATGACCCCTTCTTCGTCTGTTAAGACCATTGATTGAGAAAATCGGTTTCTATAACTGTTGAATTGTTCAATCGCCTTTAAGCTTTCAAAGGTCATCAAGACGATGCGGGCTCCTGAGCTTCGGTTTTTTCTGAGGCTGACGTTACTCAGCTGTTCATAAATACCGTCAAAGAATTGGATGGATGGTGTTGAGGAGTTCATTTGAAATCTAAAGACATGGTTAAATTTTAGTATATCGCCTGAGGAGGGGTTGACAAAATTATTTTTATAGGTATCCGGGAGTCGGGAATCGGGAGTCGGGAATCGGGAGTCGGGAACAGGGAACAGAGAATATAGGGTAAGCCCAAGACAAATTAAGCCAAAATCTGATATAGAGCAAGGATTATGACCAGATTAAGCGTTGATTCTCATTACTATTGCACTATTATCAAAAGGTAAGCATATGCGCTACGCGCAGGCTACGCCAACAGCTATCAGCTATCAGCATCAGCTAATGCGCGTTGGCCCACACTAATTGAGGTGTTTATGGGGAAAGTGCCAGCATCGAAGCCTGTGCCACGCTACTAATCGGTGCTTTTGAATAAAATAAGCTGACCGCTGAGTGCTGACTGCTGAATGCTTACATCAAAAGTATTGAGAATACCGCCTCTTTATTGATTCTTGCCCTTACCCTGTCAGGGTTAGTCGGGGGAAGGTAATTGACTGGGCCATTCAAAATTATGGTCAAGCTGTAGTATTAGTCATGGAACTGATATCTACAACTCCTGAAAAAGTCGAGATTTATCTGCAGCTTTATCCAGCTAGGAATTCCACGTATCTCCCACCAGGTTTACAGGTGGTTGTACTGAATAAATCAGAAACCAGTTGTATGGAAGAAGAAGCCAGAAGTGCTGATTACTGGTTACAGCTTCATTTCGATGTGCAATTAACAGAAAGATTCAGTGTCAGATTGGCTTTGGGGTATACTAGCATCACTAAAGCGATGCAGCGCCGCCAAAGGGGGTTCCCCCCATGAGCGACTGCATCAAGAACAGTTTTTAGTCTAAGTTGCTCAAGTTTCATAGGAGATGACAATGCTCATAGTCAAAATGAAACTATTTGATAAGGAATCGGGATTTCATACCAATCTGGAGGTGACTGGTATGAAATTTGAACCTATCGAAGGCTTTCTACCGGCTCCACCACCAGCTCTGAATTCATCATTTACAAACTGGCAGTTAAGTTATCGTGGTTTGGACGATGTGAAATCATGCTTCTCATCACGTATTACCCCAGGAGAAGTTTATTACTCAGGTCCTGAAGAAGCTCAGGCCGTGAAAGCACACCTGAATGAATGGCTCAACTCTGGAGATAGGGAGTGGCAACCTATCCGAGATCAATTGATTTCAATAGCAAACCAATCACAAGCAAACCAATCGAATCCTGCTGGTCAAGAAATTCACGTACTCCTTGATGTTCCGGAAACAAATTTGAGCCGCTTTCCCTGGCAAGAGTGGGATATATTTAAAAATCACTACCCAAACGCAGAAGTTATTTTAAGGATTAGAAATCCATTTAGCAAAACAATCATCCCACCTCAAAACTCCTCAAAACTCATCAGAATTCTAGTAGTGGTGGGTAGGAGTGATGGAATTAATACCGAGTCTGACCTAGAGGTAATCCAAGAGTTAGAAAAAAAAGGAGTAGAGGTCATTACTCTGATTCAGCCTTCTTTTCAGGAGTTATATCAAGCGCTTTTTGAAAGCTACCAGATCTTTATCTTTACTGGTCATAGTAGCTCTCAAGAAGATGGAAAGATTGGTTGGATTGAACTTAATAATCAAGACAGTGTAACAATTAATCAATTAAGTGAACCCTTCAAGAAAGCTATAGACAATGGATTGGAGCTAGCTATTTTTAATTCTTGTGACGGGATTGGTTTAGCCAACCAACTGACACAGTTAAATTTGCTTCAATGTATTGTAATGAGAGAACCAGTTCCCGATGTGGTAGCTGTGGCATTTTTAAAATATTTTTTCAAGGAATTTACTGCTAATAAGTCTCTTTTTACTTCAGTACACGAAGCACGCAACCGTCTGGGTGCTCTTAATGAAAAATATCCAGGAGTGATATGGTTGCCAATCCTATGTATCCGAGAATCGGCATTATATAAGCCGTTTACTTGGCAGGGACTGCTCAAAAAGCCTTCATTCAATCCCAATATTCCCTTAAAATTGATTAGATTAGGCTGTATTCTTATTCTGTTCTTTTTTTTGATTTTGTCTAGTTTTACAATAATCCATATAATCAGAGGCAAAGAGCCACTAGCCGGACTCATAACGCTAATAGAAAAAATAGTTAATCCACCAACAAAACTAACTGATGTAAATACACCTTCAGGAACATTCCGGTACGGTGGGAGTACTACTTGGGCAAAAATTAGAGGTCTAGTTGATGACAAGATTGAACAAAAATTTCCTCAGTTCAATCTTGTATATACTGAGCATATTAGGCGACCACCAGGTTCTGGCAGTGGTATTCGGATGCTTTTAGATGGTCAAATTTCTTTTTCCCAGTCTTCACGACCCATTAAAGATGAGGAACAGCAAATAGCAAACCAAAGGGGGTTTAAGCTCAAGGAAATTCCTGTGGCTATCGGTGGCATGGCTGTGGTTGTTCATCCTAAGCTTGATATCAAAGATTTGACTTTAGAGCAACTCAAAGGCATCTACACAGGTAAATTAACTAATTGGCAGCAAGTAGGTGGACCAAATCTCAAGATTACACCCTATTCTGCACCTCGTGACAGTGGTGGTACTGTAATTTTGAAAAAACACCTTTTAGAACAAGGCCAAGATTTTGGTCCTAATGTGATTTATACAAAAACTCCTACTGAAGCTATAAACAAGGTGGGTAATTTAAATAACGAAGGTGATGACGGTGGTATTTATATGGCTTCAGTTTATAATCTAGTTGGTCAGTGCAGCGTTAAACCTGTGCCTATTGCTCGTACCAATAATGGTCCATTTATTGCCCCATACGAAGGAGAACTTGTCCCAATACAAGATTGCCCTGATCAGCGCAACAAACTGAATTATAAAGTCTTTCAAAACAGTGAATATCCTATTACTCGACGTTTGTTCGTGATTATTAAAGAAGATTCTGGACTTAAAGAAGAGCCTGGACTTGATCAGCAAGCTGGAGAAGCTTATGCCAACTTACTTTTGACAGATGAAGGGCAAAAATTAATAGCAGAAGCTGGATTCATTCCTGTGAAGGGGCCATAAAAAGAATTATATAGCATTTCTCATAGTCATGAGGTACAGTAACAGCAGTGAGTAAACCAATTATGAATATCTTCCATAGTTACTTTTAAGATTGCATCGGCAATCCCATCTATAGCAATTCTATTTCCCATGAGGTACAAAGAGATCCCCCTAAATCCCCCTTAAAAAGGGGGACTTTGAGGTTGATGATTGTACCTTATACATGCAATAAACGCTATAGTTTGGTTTTCAATTAATAGGACTCTGAAAATTAAATGCGTTTACCCATTAGTAACTATCAACAGCAACTCCTACTATCAGCCAAACAGTTGCAAGAGGGATTAAAGCAAACGTTGACAGAATCGGGTTATGATTCAAGGGAGAAAATTATCCAGCTTGTGCAGGAGATTAAGCAGGAAATCTCTCAAGAGCGTCAAGAAAAACAAAGGAAGACTAACCACAAATGAACCGCCGCCGCATTCTCAAAGCTGGACAGCTTGTAGGGTGGGCAAAGAAAGTTTGGTTCTTTTGAGTCCTTTAGATTATATGGCTTTGCCCAGCAGACTTCCATTGGTATTTTTTTTTATGTTTATACCCTAATGAGGTACACAGGATTTTTTACCTCTTGCCTCTTGCCTTTTGCCTTTTGCCTCTTATCTGTTCCCTGTTCCCTGTTCCCTGTTCCCTGTTCCCTATTCCCTACTCCCTACTCCCTTTATTCTATACTGATAAAGTCACTCTCTTTAAACTGTCATGATTGCTGATAAAAGCCCCAATTACATTTCCAACGAAGAGTATCTATCCTACGAAGAAGATAGTGCCATCAAACATGAGTATAGTCATGGAGAAATCTATGCCATGGCTGGCGCGAGTGATGCCCATGTTACTATTGCCGGTAACTTATTTGCTCTGTTAAGAAATCATGTCAGGGGCACTGGCTGTCGGGTTTATATGGCAGATATGAATTGAAGCGACCAATAGTTATTATTATCCTGATGTTCTAGTAACTCGCGATGCCAGAGACCGAGACTTGACTAATTATAAAAAATATCCGTGTTTAATTGTAGAAGTTTTAGCTCCCAAGACTGAAGCCTTTGACCGGGGTGATAAATTTTATGATTATCTAAAATTAGAAACCTTGGTCGAATATGTTTTAATTAGCCAAAACCGTAAACGCCTAGACTGCTTTCGTCGGAATTCCGAAGGAGTTTGGACATTGCAATTTTATTATCCCGGCAGTGAGATTCATCTGGAAACTGTGGATTTTAGGACTAGTATTGAGGCTTTGTATGAAGATGTAACGTAAGCCGTCAGCCATCAGCCGTCAGCCGTCAGCTGACTCCTTACAAGAAGTGTTAGAGCTTTTGCTAGAAGATTACCAAGCTAGAGGTAAAGAGTTACCTTTATTAAATGAGTACTTCTTATTTGGGTATTGAGTTATTTTAAAACATTACTAACAATGACGATAACAGTAGCACTGGCAATTAAGCCAAAAGCTAACTGAATCACCCATTGTGTGGCTTGTTGGTAATTGCTAAATCTTTTATCAAACTTTTTAACTTCATCTGAAAGCTGATCAAGTTTTCGGATTACATCAGTTAATGTTGGTTCTGGATCTCGATTATGGTTCGGTTCTGGATCGGTAGTGAGTGTCATCGTTAAACTGCCCTAATCCTAGTTATAATTATAACAAATTGGGGATGCGATCGCACTATAGCAATCCGTGTCGGAATAGTGATAATTTTTGTTACCGACTCCCTAAAACCCAGAACTTTCTACCTCACCCCATTAAGAAATACTGTAAAATTATAGTAGTTAACATACTACCCCCCCACAACTAGTTATGTTCAAAGCAATTACTGCTAGTGGAAAAATCGATCCATCAGGTCAATTATCCTTAGACTACCCAATTGAAGGTACTCCCCCTAAGCCAGTACGAGTAATTATTATTTTTGACGAAACAGATGGGGAGGTAAATAGGTTTTGGCAACAATTCAGTAACTATCAACAGCAACCACTCCTGTAAGCTAAACAGTTGCAAGAAGGATTAAAGCAGGCGTTGACAGAATCGGGGTATGATTCAAGGGAAAAAATTATCGAGCTTGTGCAGGAGATTAAGCAGGAAATTTCTCAAGAGCGTCAAGACAAACAAACCTAGATGAAATGGTTCCTAAGTTAATTTTTCTAGATACTAATGTTTATATCATCGGAGCGATTCAACCAGAAAGTCCTGAAAATATGATTTTACAATGGCTGGGCTGGGAAGTTCCAAATAATAATCCTGTTGGTGTGGTTATTTCTAAAGAGTTGATTGACCAAATTTCCCGAGTTGCTAAACGGTTAAAGAATAAAGATTGGAGTGGAAAAATTATTGGACGAATTTGGCAGAATTTAAATGTTTGTTATGTCCAAGTTGATGATTATGAATTAGCTAAAATCGAAGCTTTGGGGATAATACCTCGTGAAGCAGAAATGTTGAATCACGATAATTATGTAGCTAAAATTAGACACACTACACCTATAACACGCCAGATAGTTTCACGAGAACACCATCTTATCACACCCTAGGACATAGCTAATGTTTTCACACATAAAAGCTTGTAAATATCGGAGTTTATCTAGTATTTTTTTTCAAAATATTTGGGAATAACCACTAATTGTAATAAGACATAAGCGATGATAAAGCTATATATCTGTATTTCAATACCATTGACATTTTTTGTTATTAAGCTGTCGAGTTTAAGATGCATTTTTTGAAGTTTTCAAAACAACTATATTTGCCAACGCAAACCATAAAAACACTAATTTATTCATTATTTATCCTTAGTTGTTCTTCTTATGGTAGGTTAGTCAATAGTCTAAATTACCTGTGAGTTTCGAGGTCACAAAAATTGACTACTCTCCCTTGTACTTGATCTTTTCCTGTTCCAATTAGGTTCTGCCCATTTGACAAAAGTTCTAGCTTGACATTGTTTTTAATTCTTAAGACGAAATAACGATTATCTTTAGTCTTGATATTTTTTATTCTCGACCGGATTGCAAATCCTCTATCCATTACGCTGACTCCGTTTTCTGGAGACGAAACCTTAGAGAGGGTAGCCTTATTTCATATAACTTAAAAGTATTACCCATAACCTGTCGCTATAAAGGCCGGAGATGAAACCTTAGAATAAAGGAGCCTTAATCAATGGAGGCGCGCTTTCCGTTTGAAGAATTAAATTACGGGGTCGCGCCTCAAGTTTTAACCCTTTTATGTATAGCCGAGCAACCAGAAAGGCTCCTTTATTCTTACGGTAACTATCGCCAAAGGCGACGCTTGGCCGTAGGCCACGCCAAAGGCGAACGCGAACAAACCACTCTCTTACGGTAACTTTAAATAGTTGATTCTATTGTGCTATCACCATATTTACTATTGTGACCTTGACCAAGCGGTGCGACCCCGGTTGGGTTTCCCGACCTAGGGAACGCGCACCAAGAGAAATGAATCATTATCCCTCCTGGTTCTGCTGTTAACAAATTTAAGCCACTGAATAGTTTGACTTGATGAAAACCTTGACTCCATAACAGCTTACTAGTTAAGGTCACTATTGTTGAATAAGCGCGGAAATAATGCTAATTTATTTTTGCCTATTTTTTTGCTTTTATTCAGACTTTTTCTTAAGTCAACGAACAAATTATAAAACACCTTTCTAACTTTGCTCGCCTTAGAGAAAGTCGATATGTCTACCTCTATGCCACGTACATTCAGCGGTGCGACCCCGGTCGGGGAACCCGACCTAGGGAACGCGCACCAAGAGAAACCCTTGAATAAACTCCTCATACTAGTTTGACTCTGATCCCGTAGCGTGGCCCAAAGGCCAATCTAATACAAAGTCTAACCAGGTTGAGACAAATAGCGATGCAGCTTCGGAACAGGGGAGGCAGTGCGGTCTTGGGGAGGCAGCGCGGTCTTGGGGAGGCAGCGCGGTCTTGGGGGTCTCCCCCATGAGCGACTGCCGTGGTTTCCACGGGGCAAACAGCGGTGCGGACGCAGGTTCCGCACACAGACCCTCCCCATGAGCGACTGCCGTTCCACGGGGCAAACAGCGGTGCGGACGCAGGTTCCGCACACAGACCCTCCCCATGAGCGACTGCATCAAGACAGAAAAGTATTGAGGACTGGATAATCATCAGTAGGTAATTTTCCTAGGTATCTTTTGACAATTTTTGGAAAATTAGATATCATTGAAACAACATTATAAGATTTTTATTTAGCCTATATTTTATCAAAATATAGGCTATTATTCTAGGTTTTTAACTATCATTAAACATTTCTGCATGAAACCATATACATCCTATGAAACTGACTACTATCAATGGATACAGGAAACCGTAGAAAATCTCCGAAATCGTAATTTTAGTGAAGTGGACTGGGAAAATTTAATTGAAGAAATTGAAAGCATGGGTAAAAGCGAGAAGCGAGCATTATTGAGTCTTTTAACCCGTCTTTTAGAACACCTGCTTAAACTGGCTTATTGGAAATCTGAACAAGAACGAAATAGGAATCATTGGGCAGCTGAAGTTGTTAACTTTCGCACCCAAATTAAAACTATTATTGAGGATAGCCCTAGCCTTCGTACTCAACTGGAAACTTTCTACAACAAAGCCTATCCCAGTGCTGTAAAATCGGTTTCTCAACTGTTTACACTTCCTCCAGAAGCGGAAATTGATCTTACCCAAGCTTTGGATGACGATTGGTTTCCATAACGGTTGGGGAGTTGTTTAAGTACATAGTTATGGTTTTTTATGGAACAGGGAACAGGGAACAGGGAACAGGGAATAGGGAATAGGGAATAGGGAACAGGGAATAGGGAACAGGGAACAGTCAATAGAGCAATTGGCATCGAAAATAAGTTAATTATTATTGCAAATTAATAATTGTAATTTATCTTTTTTGTGACATTTTCATAATTAACTTATCGGCAAATCGCTATAGCGGTTTCTAACCTAATGAGGTACACATAATTTTTACCCTGTTCCCGATTACCGATTACCGATTCCCTAAAACCGATTCCCTAAAACCGAGAACTCTGTACCTCACCCAATTGAAAACCGCTATATCCTAGGTTGACATCTTAAATACAAAGGGTAGAATAAATTCAGAATAATTTATTCTGGATAAAAATCATGAAAACTAAGAAACTAACTCCCCTTCAAGCTGCTCCTGTTCAGCGTGAAACTGTGACGAATGCTTCAACAGCAGATGCTAATGCGATCGCACCGGCTCGTGCAGGCGGCGGCAGGGGGATCCCGATGGGTGCTCCTTTTGCGGGCGATGACGCTGAGTAGTTGCGTGACGGGCTAGCCCTGATTTTCTGAGAATTGTAACCGGCAAGATGCCGGTTCCACATTCGATGCCTGTTCCATGTTCGATTCCCATTCCATGGCAGGAAACGGGCAAGATGCCGGTTCCACATTCGATGCCCATTCTACATTCGATGCCCGTTCCATGGCATTTGGGAACGGGCAAGATGCCCATTCTACATTCGATGCCTGTTTGACCCAATGGGTGAAGCAGCAATAATTAGATGCATCCTGAAGTAGAGAGCGATCGCATCTGAAGCATCCTTTACAGATAGAGTAAAAAATAGAGTAAAAAAATACTTTCGCCGGCATGGTGGGCAGTGGCTGATCAGCTTTTCACGCTTGGTTGCCAAGACGCGCGATTATTGCCACTGCCCACCCTACGATAATTAGTTCCTGTCTGGTGGGCAGTGGCTGATAATGAGCTTCACGGCTGCTGGCCAATTTCAGGCAACAGCCACTGCCCACCCTACGATTAATTTCCCGATTCCCGATTGATTCCCGATTCCCGATTCCCGATTCCCGATTCCCCACTCCCGACTCCCCACTCCCCATTCCCCACGTAACAAAACGTAAAAAAAAAGGCATTGACAGAGGGTGAGCCAAATCAATAAGCTAAACCACAGAAAGTTTAATTCTATGGAGATGAAACCATGCCCAAGAAAAAACTTACCCCCAAACAGACCGCTCCTGTTTCTCGTAACGGGGTGGCAAGGCAAAATGAGGAGTCAGTCTCCGAGTCTCTCTCCCAGTACTGTGTGGCCCAGATTAATAATGGCTATTGGGTTATGCCTTTTGCAGGGGACGACGCGGAGTAGTCCCCTTAATATACAACCATCTGATCAAAACGTCAAAACCCCTTGTTAGTCCCGGATGGGGCAGGATTTGCGCGGGGTTTATTGGCGAGCTACCTGTGCCGCGTTCCTCGTTTTCGGTTAGCTAGCACGGGGGGCGTGCTTGGCGGGCAGAAGTCCTGCCAGAAGGTTGAGTCGCACTCGAAACTGAGGGCTGACGGTCGAGAAGCTTGCTACCCCAGTGGCATTGTGGAGCAAGCTTCTTTGTGACTACTCCTACATCAAATCAAAGATTATGATGTAGGCGCGCTCTTACTCACGAATGAGACTTACTGTTCCTCGGCGGAAGCCGACGCGGGGCGCGTTCGATATCCTGTATCGATTTACCACAGCCATTGAGCGGCAGTCCAACCGCCATCAATCTATTATACCAAAACCAAGAGACCCCGTCAGGTAATTCCCCTCCCGCGCTTCATGCGCGGGTATAACGGGAGACCCCTTACCTGTTTAGTTGGGTTTATATCTTTGGCAAAAGCCTTTAGATGAGAGAAGGCATCAATAGGAGTGAGGTGGGCATCCTGCCTGCAGGGAATATTGATAACCGGCAAGATAAGATGCAGGTTCCACCAAGATACAGGTTCCACCAACATATTTTACCAAGATTCCGGTTCCACCCACTGGGTCAAACAGCAATAATTAGATGCACCCTGAAGTAAAGCGCGAACGCGCCCCGCGTGGCCTACGGCCAATCGCTCAAGCGCGGAAGCTGAGGCCGTAGGCCACGCTTTGCGAACGCTTCATCGCATCTGAAGCATGGTTTACAGATAGAGTAAAAAATAGAGTAAAAAAATACTTCCGCCTCGGGTGGGCAGTGGCTGATCAGCTCTTCACGCTTGGTTGCCAATTTCGGTAACTTGCCACTGCCCACCCTACGATTATTGCTATCATTGTAAGATGCCCAAAAAAATAAGAGAATTAAAACAAATGTTGCAGAAAGCAGGATTTACCCTCTTGCCTAAGCGAGGAAAAGGTAGTCATTATTATTGGGTGCATCCACTGATAAAAAATCCTGTAGTTTTGTCTGGTAAAGATAGTAAAGACGCCAAACCTTATCAATAAAAAGATGTGATAGCCGTAGTCAAACAAGGGTCGCAGTTAGAACAGGGGGATGAATCATGAAATATAGTATTTTAATTCAATGGTCAGAGGAAGATAACTCTTATGTCGCTAGTTTACCGGAATGGGGTAAATATGCTAGGACACAGGGTGAAACCTATGAGGAAGCTCTTGAGAATGCTAAGGAAGTTTTAGAGGATTTGGTGTACGCCTATGGGCAAGTTAATAAAGAGTTACCAACTCCACAGATACTACAGTTAGCTTAGAAAATCGATGCGATCGCATCTGAAGCATGCTTTACAGATAGAGTAAAAAAAGTAGTTCCGGCTGGTGGGCAGTGGCTGATCATATATTCACGGCTGTTTACCAATTCCCTTGCTAGCCACTGCCCACCCTACGATTAATCTCCCGATTCCCGATTCCCGATTCCCGACTCCCTACTTTATTGGTTAAAATAAACGTTATGAATACTGAGTTAGCCTTATGGAAAGTTGTTATTAGTCTGCCTGAACATCTCAAGAGGGAACTATTGCATTATGCAGACTATTTACGATCAAACTATCCAAATAATACACAATCTGATCAGGAAAAGATAGGAACGGCTCACGGTTATGGGAGTTGGGCAGGTCAAATCATTATGTCAGATGATTGTGATGAACCATTAGAATATTTGGCGGAATATATGTAATATCATCTCCGGTTGAATACTTATACTAGGCGCAAAAGCAAGGCAGAAGGCAGAAGGCAGAAGTAAAAGAATAAGGTTTCAAGGTATAAAGTTTTTTATAACTAATTATCCGAATCTGATATAAGATGAAAGCTCTTCTCGATACTCATGCTTTTCTTGGGTATTTACTAGGTGATACCCGTCTAGCGATTAAAGCGAATAGTATTATTGATACCAAAGCTCACACTACACATTCTAATAAAACTCCCCATCTCCCCGACTCCCGACTCCCGACTCCCGATTCCCGACTCCCGATTACCCTTTTTGTTGAGCGACTAACTTAAAAGTCTCAACAATTTCTGTAATGATAGCAATCTGTTTTGGACTTAGACCACTCACATCGATTACTTTATTTTCCATCACAAGTTTACTCGTTCGTTTACGTAATAGTATTTTGATAGCAAAGGGAACAGGTAACAGCGGATCTGGGAACACCTAGGACTTTGTACCTCACCACATTGAAAACCGCTATACTAATATAGTATCAATGTAAATACTAAACTAGTTTATGTTAACCCTTGATCAAATTGAAACAGCTATTCGACAATTACCAAACAGCGAGATTCGAGAGCTGGCAGCCCGCTTACAGAAATATTTAGATGATTTAGATCATAAGTGGGACCAGCAGCTAGAATCTGACCTAAGCTCTGGAAAGCTAGACAGCCTTATTGCCAGAGCAGAAGCAGATATTGCTACCAATCAAGTTAAGGAGCTTAATGAAATCCTTTACGACACCTGATTTTTGGAAAACTTACGCCATACTTCCCACCTCAGTTAAGGAGCAAGCACGAAAAGCTTACCAAATCTGGCAGCAAAATCCCTTTCACCCATCATTGCACTTCAAGAAAGTCGGCAACAATCTTTGGTCAGCGCGTATCACTCGTAACTACCGGGCTTTAGCTATCAAGAAAGGTAACGATTATTACTGGATTTGGATTGGCACACATGATCAATATCAAACTCTTCTTAATTAGGCTGTTCCATCACCCCATCTCCCCATCTCTAAAAAAAGTAGTTCCAGCGGCTGGTGGGCAGTGGCTGATCATATATTCACCGCTGTTTACCAATTCCGTTGCTAGCCACTGCCCACCCTACCATTCTCCCCATCACCCCATCACCCCATCTCCCCATCTCCCCACTTGCCACTGCCCACCCTACGATTCTTGACTGGAAGCGATCGCATCTGAAGCATGCATGACAGATAAAGTAAAAAATAAAGTAAAAAAAGTAGTTCCAGCTGAAAATGGAAGCGATCGCATCTGGTAATGCATGACACAGAGAGTAAAAAAAGTTCCTGTCTGGTGGGCAGTGGCTGATGATAGCTTCATGGCTGCTAGCCAATTTCAGGCAACAGCCACTGCCCACCCTACGATTCGGCACCCCATCTCCCCATCTGAAAATGGAAGCGATCGCATCTGGTAATGCATGACACAGAGAGTAAAAAAAGTTCCTGTCTGGTGGGCAGTGGCTGATGATAGTTTCACGGCTGCTAGCCAATTTCAGGCAACAGCCACTGCCCACCCTACGCTTCTGCTGCCGATTCCCGATTCCCGATTCCCCACTCCCGATTCCCAACTCCCGACTCCCGATTCCCGATTCCCGTTCCCCTCCTGGGAGGGGTTAGGGGTGGGTTCCGATTCCCGACTCCCGATTCCCGATTCCCGATTCCCGATTCCCCAAAGCCAGTGACCACCACCTACTCCCCCCAAATTATTTATCAGTGGCTCGAAAACTTTGATGCTGCTGCTTCCTTAGAATACGATGACTATACCTGCCCCAGCATTGCTTGCTAGCCACTGGCAAGGTGCCAGCCCTCTAGGGGAACTGCTGGGTTTAGCGGCAGTGGAAAATGATGAAATGGTGGGCTTGCTGGTAGCAGAACTGCGCAAAGACCCCAAAACCGACACCACTAGTGGGGTCATTCTTTCCCTGTTCGTCCACCCCGAAAACCGGCGACAGGGGGTTGGCAGCGGGTTAATCACCCATCTGGAAGCCCACGTCCGGGAACTGGGTTGTACCCAAATGGAGCTATCCTACCAAGCCACAGAACTCACCACCGTTGCCTTGGAACCCTTGCTAGAAAGATTGGGATGGGAAACTCCTAAAATTTCCCTAATTTTGGCAAAGGTTGATAGGGAACATATTGCCCAAGCCCCCTGGGTCCACCACTATCGTTTCCCCAAAGATTTCACCCTGTTTCCTTGGGCAGAGCTAACCCCAGCCCAGGAGGAACCGATTCACGAACGGCAAAAGCAAAAGGTTTGGTATCCTGAATCCTTGTCTCCGTTTCTGGAACCCTCAAAACTAGAACCCCTCAACAGTTTGGGTTTGCTCTATCAAGGAGACGTGGTGGGTTGGATGGTGAACCACCGGGTTGGCCCCGATACTATCCGCTATACCTCGATGTTTGTAGCGCGACGGTTCCAACGGCGTGGCCGTGGTGCCATGCTGGTTGCAGAGTCTATCATGGCTCAACTCCATAGCGATATTCCTTACTATACCTGTGCGGTGGGGGAGAGTAACCAACCCATGCTTCAATTCGTGGATCGTCGCCTTAAACCTTACTTGACGTCATTGACTGAAGCGTATCGGAGTCTTAAGAAATTAGGGAGTAGGGAGTAGGGAGTAGGGAGTAGGGAATCGGGAATCGGGAGTCGGGAGTCGGGAATCGGGAAAAAGAATTCTTACAATTGATTTAGGATTGCTATTATCCAAGAAAGTAGTAGGGTGTGTTAGCCGATAGGCGTAACGCACCGGGCTTTTGTGTTAGCCGATAGGCGTAACGCACCGGGCTTTTGTGTTAGCCGATAGGCGTAACGCACCGGGCTTTTGTGTTAGCCGATAGGCGTAACGCACCGGGCTTTTGTGTTAGCCGATAGGCGTAACGCACCGGGCTTTTGTGTTAGCCGATAGGCGTAACGCACCGCATTTGTTCGTTAGTATTAGCCGATAGGCGTAACGCACCGCACTTTGCTGGTGAAATATGATGCTAGAAGTAACCCATAAATTTAAAAGTTTTGACGAGTATTTATTATACAATAATAACTCAGAAAAATTCTATGAGTTATTTAATGGTGAGTTAATTGAAATGCCTCCAGAGTCGGGATTTAATGTTGAAATTGCTACGTTTTTATTGATTAGGTTTGCTTTACTTTTAGGTCATCGTAGAGTCCGGGGGCAAGGATTAGAGTTAGAAGTTAGAGGTGAACCGAAAAACCGTTATCCTGATTTGACGATTATCCGAGAAGAGCATATTCAAAAATTATCAAAGCGTAATACCATTCGCCTGTCGATGTCACCGCCTTTATTAGTGGTTGAAGTGGTTAGCCCCGGAGAATTACAACGAGAGCGAGACTATATTGCGAAAAGAATCCAATATCAGGATTGTGGCATTCCTGAATACTGGATTGTGGACCCGGAAAGTCAAAGTATCTTGGTATTAGAATTGAAGGGAAATACTTATACAGAAGTGGGTAGCTTTTCGGGTGATGATTTAGTCTTATCTTCTGGTTTTAAAGATATTAATTTAAAAGTTGACGAATTTTTTAATAAAATTTAAAAAAATATGATACTACAAATTAACAAAATTTTTCAAAGCTTTGACGAGTATTTATTATACAATGATAACTCAGAAAAATTCTATGAGTTATTTAATGGAGAGTTAATCGAAATGCCTCCAGAGTCGGGATTAAATGTTCAAATTGCTAATCGTATTTTTCTGATTTTTGCGTTGATGCTCGGAACAGACAGAGTCAGAGGGCAAGGATTAGAGTTAGAAGTTAGAGGTGAACCGAAAAACCGTTATCCTGATTTGACGATTATCCGAGAAGAGCATATTCAACAATTATCAAAGCGTAATACCATTCGCCTGTCGATGTCACCGCCTTTATTAGTGGTTGAAGTGGTTAGCCCCGGAGAATTACAACGAGAGCGAGACTATATTGCGAAAAGAATCCAATATCAGGATTGTGGCATTCCTGAATACTGGATTGTGGACCCGGAAAGTCAAAGTATCTTGGTATTAGAATTGAAGGGAAATACTTATACAGAAGTGGGTAGCTTTTCGGGTGATGATTTAGTCTTATCTTCTGGATTTAAGGATATTAATTTGAAAGTGTCTGGAGTGTTTGATCTAGAAAAGTAAGTTATATTTTTGGTAAGCAATCAGCCGTCAGCCGTCAGCCGTCAGCCATGCGGTTAGCGTGGCCACAAGCCACTGATAGCTGATTAGCTGATAGCTGATAGCTGATA
This sequence comes from Moorena sp. SIOASIH, assembly GCF_010671925.1. Lineage (GTDB taxonomy): Bacteria > Cyanobacteriota > Cyanobacteriia > Cyanobacteriales > Coleofasciculaceae > Moorena. The sequence continues at coordinate 1,153,616 of NZ_JAAHIH010000004.1, forward strand.
GCTGATAGCTGATAGCTGATAGCTGATAGCTGATAACTAATAGCTGAATACTTATGATTTTTAGGAACAATTGACTATGAGTATTATGAATTTAAAAAATCTCTACGAAATTGATGATGCCCAATGGCTAGAAGAAACCATTAAGCTTCTGAAAAATAAAGACTTTAATCAACTAGATTGGGATAACTTGATTGAGGAGTTAGAGGATTTGGGCAGAGAGAAGAAAAATGCTGTAGCTAGCCTTTTAGAACAAGTAATCCGTCATTTATTATTACTGCACTATTGGACAACTGAATCTGACTATAATGCAGTTCACTGGCAAGGTGAAATCTATAATTTCCGAATTCAGCTCAAACGAAAGCTGACTACTAATCTCCGTAATTATCTAAATGATGAACTAAGTTCTATTTATAACGATGCCTTAGGATTTGTGAAGATAAAAACTCAGAATTCCGTAACTTTTCCTTCAGAATGTCCCTACGGTCTTGACCAATTACTGGATATCGAATGGTTGCCGAAGGAATAAAGCAGTTTTGAATAGTCGGGAATCGGGAGTCGGGAATCGGGAGTCGGGAATACGGATTAGAATTTAGAATTTAGAATTTAGAATTTAGAATTTAGAATTGGGAATCGGGAATTGGGAATCGGGAATCGGAAATCGGGAATCGGGAGTCGGGATTCTACTTAAGCTACAAGCAAAACGCTATAATTGGCTAATCAGACTTTTATCAGCAATAAAATTCTCCCCATCACCCCATCTCCCCACTTCCCCATCACCCCATCTCCCCATCACCCCATCTCCCCATCACCCCATCTCCCCATCTCCCCATCACCCCATCTCCCTATCTCTTTACCGATTCCCGATTCCCGATTCCCGATTCCCTAAACACTAACTATCTCTTTTTTAGTCAAACACATAGCTACTCCTTTTTCATAGTAGGCAACTTCATTAATAAATACTGGCCAAACGGTGGCTTCTTCTTCATAGTAAATTGTGGTGCCATCGAAGCTAATAAACATGGGGTCACCAGGATTGAGTTCTTGATAATCTCTGCCCTGGAGATCAGGATGAATCATGGCTTCTAGTTGACCAGCTTTATTTCTGGGATAGTCAACTACTTTTAAATGGTGATAAAGGGTGAGAGGATAAATGTTTGATAATAGTTTACCGTTATTATAGTCTTCAATATAATCTAAGGTGGCGTGAATTAAGGCTTCAGTTTTATGAAAAATATCCCCCTTGAGACTAGCGGGTGCAATGGGACCGACTTCAATAGAACAGCCGAAGTTACATAGGGAGTTTACAAAGGTATTTTCTTTACCTGGTTTAATGGCACTATAAACTCTAACTAAGGGGTCAAGGGAACTCAGATAAGCAGCGAGTTGTAAATTAAACGGGTCGTTGTTGACGATAATTATAGTAAACCCCATATTAGCACTGGTATTGTGCAAATCTAGAATAAAATCTACGTTGGAATTCCCTTTTGGCCCTAGGGTTTTAGCCATCTCTTTGGCTCTGGTTTGTTCATAAAAAGAAAGCTCACCATTTTCCAAGTCACTTTTAGCAAAGCAGCGGTTTAAGTCTGTATCAACATATCTCCTGGCAGCTTGAAAAGCTTGGGGATTACCGATCAGTGTCAAGGTTTCAAAACTAGGTCTAGTGATTAATTCTGGAAATTTATAAAATTTTTTGACCAGGTATACACCTGTAAATTCATTGCCGTGGGTTCCTCCTACAATGGCGACTTTGTTAATGGTTTTAAGGTTGTTTGCTTGAGAATTACTCATGGATGGTTGGTATAGCAAAGGGAACAGGGAACAGGGAACAGGGAATCGGGAATCGGGAATCGGGAATCGGGAATCGGGAGGGTGGGGAGTGTGGGAAGTGTGGGAAGTGTGGGAAGTGTGGGAAGTGTGGGGGAGATGGGGAGGGTGGGCAGATGGGGAGATGGGGAGATGCTACATTCAATTGTCTTACCCCGACTCCCGACTCCCTCGGTGCGCTTTCCGTAGGCGAATTAAATTCGCCACGGGTCGCACCGCTCCCTACTCCCTACTCCCTACTCCCTACTCCCTACTCCCTACTGAGAGTAATCTTGACATCCTATGCTAGGAAAACGCAAACATCTTATTGTGATCAGAAAAGTCCCATTACTAAATTTATGCTTGCAAGTACTACCCATGCCCTGAAAGAATGGGCTGTTGCGGTTGATGCCTTAGAAGCGGGCAAAACGATTATGCTGTTGCGCAAAGGGGGTATTCGTGAACAGGGCAACTGCTTCAGCGTAGCTCACCACAAGGTTTTACTCTACCCTACCTATGAGCATCAAAAGCCTAATTTGCTTAAAGCTGACTATGTTGGACAAGTGAAACCTGTGCCCTCAGGTTGGCATCCGGAAACGGTTCGGATTGGTAGCTGGGCGTCTATTACTGATATTTTGCCGGTAACGGAGCAATCTACTGTTGCTGCTCTGCTACCCTATCATATTTGGAATGAAGAATTTGTGAGTGAGCGTTGGAAGTGGAAGCCACGTCAACCTTTATATGTACTGCTTTTGCGTACTTATCAGTTACCTGAGCCTGTGATCACTCCCTACCACCAAGAGTACGGAGGCTGTCGTTCATGGATTGATTTAGTTGAACCGATTTATTACGAGGGAGTTGTACCAGTTTGGAATGATGCGGAGTATACCGAACAAGTTAGAGAAATTCGTAGTCTGATCCAGGATTGATACTTTCTCTTTCTGCGATGATGTTACCCTAGCGCGTCAGGCAGCTAGAGCTGGTTTCTCAGTTGGTTTCCTCGATGGGTCTAAGTTAATTCAGGTACGGATGTACGAAGGGTTTAGAGAGACTTGGGCAGAATGGGGACGCTCCCTGGATTTAAAAGATGCTACCTCTTGGACTCAACTGGGGCAAGACCTTTGGTTGCTCTTATCTGTTCAAGGTCTTCCCATACCACTTTCTGTGCTGTTACTCGCCTGTTTAGCTGGGGGATATATTTCTATTCCTTTACTAGCAGCGACGGGTTTAAATCTGTTCTTGGTGTTGATCAGGTTGGCTCTGCTCTGGGCAATTTATCCTTGCTACCATCGTCTAGAACACTTTTCCCCTGCTGCTTTGTTATTCTGGTTATCTCCTCTGGCCGATCCGTTGGCTGTAGTTCGCATTTTCCTTTCTGCTGGCCAACAACCGACTCAGTGGCGAGGAAGAGTTTATCCGGCGAATAGTTGAAATTACCTGAGGGGGAAACCACCCTAATTGCTTCCCCGATTCCCCCCAGTGCGTGCAAGGCCATAAGTGGATAACCTCGATAACAACTTAATAGCTCTGTCCGATCTGATACCCTTCTAGGTAAACTGGACTGTCGCTAGCTTCGGCTTCTCTTTGGAGACCGGCTAGGAGTCCTTGATTAAATAAAACGTATTCGATTGTGTCTGGGCTATAGCAATTGTATTGATAAACTAGGGTGGATACAGAGTATGCTAGATGATCGAAATTCCTAGACATAATGGATTTGCCTCCAATGGATAGATTGATAGAGCTGCGCTTTTAGGGGTAATAATGTTGTAAGTTGCAGCTATGCTTAAAGAGTAATACGGGGAATAGATCCGGGACATTACCCACGTGGGTGATTTTATTCTGGCTAAGGAATTGGCAAGGTAAGGCACGGTTTGCCGTAGTAAGCAGTCAGCGGTCAGCGGTCAGCAGTCAGCGGTCAGCGGTCAGCTTCAAATAAACCTCATTTGGGAGAATTTAAAGGTGCGCTTGACCCATTAAGAATTAAATTCGCCACGGGTCGCACCTAATAGTTCGAGATTTTATCGAATTCAAAGTCTCGGTAGTAAGCATTCAGCCGTCAGCTGATAGCTGATAGCACCATCTGTAGCACCTCAAGTACTGTGGCACAGGCTTCGACGCTGGGACGTAACCCATAAGCTGATAGCTGATAGCTCAGAGCTGATAGCTGATAGCTGAATTCTTAGGCAAAGTAAGCTAGCCAAATCGCTCTGTGGCAGTATCAAATCAAGAATGCGATGCTCGGTACGAGCCGCTACGGGATTGACCTGTGGTCACGCTACGCGATGATCGGTACAAGCCGCTACGCGATGCTCGGTACGAGCCGCTACGCGATCGCAAAAATCCAAAGGAAGCGAATCTAGCGTTTATCATAGCTATGAGGTACACAGATTTTTTTCCTTATTCCCTATTACCTGCTCCCTGGTCCCTGGTCCCTGGTCCCTAAAACAAATTTGTACCTCATTAGTTTGATAAGTGCTATAAGTCTAGCTATTGATAGCAATACTCTATAAAATTATCTCTGTGCCGTTTGTGCCAGAGTGATATGCCCACTAATTCCTCTACCTCCTTTTCCCCAGAAGAGATTGCTGCTGAAGGGTTAACCCCTTCTGAATATGAAGAAATTGTCCAGCGCCTAGGGCGTCATCCCAATAAAGCTGAACTGGGAATGTTCGGTGTGATGTGGTCGGAACATTGCTGCTACAAGAACTCCCGTCCTCTACTGAAGCAATTTCCCACAGAAGGAAAACGTATTCTAGTCGGTCCTGGGGAAAATGCTGGTGTTGTAGACTTGGGTGATGGGTTACAACTGGCATTTAAAATCGAATCCCACAATCACCCCTCAGCGGTAGAACCGTTTCAAGGAGCTGCTACCGGAGTAGGGGGGATTCTACGGGATATTTTTACCATGGGAGCTCGCCCGATTGCGGTCTTGAACTCTCTGCGCTTTGGGACTTTGGATAATGCCAACACTAGACGATTGTTTAATGGGGTAGTAGCAGGAATCAGTCACTATGGCAATTGCGTGGGTGTCCCTACAGTAGGGGGTGAAGTTTACTTTGACCGGGCATACACTGGTAATCCCTTGGTCAATGTCATGGCCTTGGGACTGATGGAAACTCCAGAAATTGTTACCTCTGGAGCCTCTGGGGTTGGAAATCCTGTGCTCTATGTCGGGTCCACTACCGGTAGAGATGGGATGGGAGGCGCAAGTTTTGCTAGTGCCGAACTTACAGATCAATCCCTAGATGACCGTCCAGCGGTGCAAGTGGGGGACCCATTTCTAGAAAAGTCTTTGATTGAAGCCTGTCTTGAGGCATTTCAAACCGGTGCGGTAGTAGCTGCTCAAGATATGGGAGCCGCTGGGATAACCTGTTCTACCTCAGAAATGGCAGCTAAAGGGGGTTTGGGTATTGAGTTCGATTTAGACCTGGTGCCAGCGCGAGAAACCGGTATGGTGCCTTATGAATACCTGCTGTCGGAATCCCAAGAACGAATGCTGTTTGTTGCCCACAAGGGTCGAGAACAGGAACTGATAGATATTTTCCACCGTTGGGGACTCCATGCTGTGGTTGCAGGTAAGGTAATCGAAGAACCTTTAGTCAGGATTTTGTTCCAAGGAGAGGTAGCAGCAGAAATCCCAGCTACTGCTCTAGCAGATAATACTCCAATTTATCAGCGGGAGCTATTGACAGAACCACCAGACTATGCATTGAAGGCTTGGGAATGGGATGGGGAATCCCTCCCTCCCTGTAATGTTACAGGTATTGACATTAACGGCAAACATCACACTTGGAATGACATCCTAGGTCAACTCCTAGATACTCCAAGTATTGCGTCGAAACGTTGGGTTTATCGCCAGTACGACCACCAAGTCCAAAATAATACCTTAATTCTGCCAGGAAACGCTGATGCTGCCGTGATTCGGTTACGCCCTTTACAAGAGTTGAACGTTGAAAGGTTGAATGTTGAACAAGAGTTGAAAGTTGAAAGGTTGAAGGTTGAACAAGAGTTGAATGTTGAAAGGTTGAATGTTGTTCGCGTAGCGTGGCCGAAAGGCCAAGGTTCAACCGAAACCAACCTTCAACCTACTAACCTTCAACCTTCAACCAACCTTCAACCTGCTAACCTTCAACCTTCAACCAACCTTCAACCTGCTAACCTTCAACCTTCAACCAACCTTCAACCTGCTAACCTTCAACCTACTAACCTTCGACCTGTAACCTCTAATGCTGGTGTGGCGGCAACGGTGGATTGTAATTCCCGTTATGTTTATCTTGACCCCTATGAAGGGGCAAAGGCTGTGGTAGCAGAAGCAGCACGGAATCTCAGCTGTGTGGGTGCAGAACCTTTGGCAGTAACCGATAATCTCAATTTTGGTTCTCCAGAAAAGCCTGTGGGTTACTGGCAACTGGCCTCTGCTTGTGCAGGTATAGCAGAGGCTTGCCGGGAAATGGACACTCCTGTGACTGGGGGGAATGTTTCCTTGTATAACGAAACGATTGATAGTGACGGGAATCCTCAGTCGATTTACCCGACGCCAGTGGTGGGGATGGTGGGATTAGTTGCTGATATTACTAAAACCTGTGGTCAAGGTTGGCAAGCTGAAGGGGATTTAATCTATTTATTAGGATTGGGGACTAAATACTGGGAAAATAGTCAATCCCAAATTAAATCCCAAATTACATTAGGTGCTTCGGAGTATCTGGCAACTATTCATGGCATGGTTGCGGGCAAGCCACCAGTAGTAGATTTTGATTTAGAGCGTCGTGTCCAAACGGTAACGCGAGAGGGTATCGGTCAAGGTTGGGTAAATTCTGCTCATGACTGTGCTGAAGGGGGATTAGTGGTGGCTTTGGCTGAATCCTGCATAGCAGGTAAGTTGGGGGCAGACATTACTCTAGGCTATAGCTCCGAGTCGTTAGACCTGCGCTGGGATCAGGTGCTATTTGGTGAAGGGGGGAGTCGGATTCTGGTTTCTGTGAGTCCTCAACACCAAACAAATTGGGAATCCTATCTACAGCAACAGTTGGGAGATGACGGATATTGGCAACAACTGGGTGTTGTTCAAGGGGAAAATGCTGGTTTACGAGTACTGGTGGGCAATGGTCAGTGTGTGATTGAGGTGACAGTTCAGGAAATGTGTGATGGTTGGGAGAATGGGATTGAAAGGCGTTTGAGGGTTTAGGAGGGAATCGGGAATCGGGAATCGGGAATCGGGAATCGGGAATCGGGAATCGGGAATCGGGAATCGGGAACAGGGAAACAATCTTGTGTACCTTATTATTATGAGAACCGGTTTAGGGATTTTCCTTTGGAACCGCTTTGCGATCGCGTCTGCAACGTTTTTTAAAAATGTTAAACAGGAATTGGCTGGATAGGGATTGGCTGACAAGGGCTTTGCTAAGATAGCATAATTCAGTTTTCTGATACTCAATGACCAATCCAAGAGCCGATTACGATAATCCCTGGAAAGAAGCGCTTTCCATCTATTTTGAATCCTTCATGGCATTCTTTTTTCCCGAGATTGACCGTAACATTGACTGGGAAAGAGGCTATGAATTTCTTGATACAGAATTCCAACAGGTGGCTCGAGATGCAGAAATTGGCAGCAGGGAAGCCGATAAACTGGTCAAAGTTTGGCGACAAGACGGTGAAGAAACGTGGGTACTGATTCATGTGGAAGTACAGAGTCAGGCTCAGTCAGTCTTTGCCGAAAGGATGTACGTCTACAACTATCGCATCTTTGATATGTATCGACGGAAGGTAGTCAGTTTAGCTGTTCTCGCTGATGATGAAGAGTCTTGGCGACCAAGTGAATACAATTACGAGATTTGGGGTTGTCGAGTTTTATTGCAGTTTCCAGTAGCTAAGCTGTTAGATTATCAGCTGTCTAAACTAGAACAAAGCACTAATCCTTTTGCCGTGATTGTGGCTGCACATCGCACCACTCAGCAAACTGTTCAAAATCCCCAGGAACGGTATCAGGGCAAATTAACCATTGCCAAGAGTCTTTATCAACGAGGGTATAGTAGACAAGATATCCTAGAATTATTCCGGCTCATCGACTGGATGATGACATTACCGGATAGCTTTCAGATTGGGTTTAAACAGCAAGTCAGACGTTTTGAGGAAGAAAGCACAATGCCATATGTTACCAGTATAGAGCGCCTTGCTCGTAAAGAGGGGATAGAAGAAGGCATTCTCCAAACTAGTCGAGAGAGTGTTTTGGAAGTGCTTCAGGTACGATTTGAGGATGTGCCAAGGGAGTTGATTGAGAAAATTAACCAGATTGAGTCGGTCTCTGTCTTGAAAACCTTGCTTCGACAAGGAATTACTATTGCTTCTGTTGAAGAGTTTCAGGGTTGCCTTGACCAATTGCTATCTCTTGAGCAGGAACAGGAGGAACGTTGAATAGTGGTTATAGCATTTGTATCTGGGTTGTCAACACACTAATTCCCGAAAAAGGCAAGAGGCAAAAGGCAAAAGGAACCCACCCCTAACCCCTCCCAGGAGGGGAAACAGATCCGGAGTTTTATTGGACAGTAAAAAAATACCATACAGGTTTACATCTCATTTATAAAAACGCTTATATAGCAGTTCTCAAATAGATGAGGTACGCAAGTTTAGGATTTTATAAAACAGCGGATCTGGGAATAGGGACAAAACCCTGTCTACCTTATTACTATGATAACTGCTGTAGATTCGGAAGTTTAAAGGGGGAGAGGGAGCTTCCAAAAGAACCGCTTTGGGAACGCACATGTTGAAAATCATACCCTGATTCAGCAACGCCTTACCACCTGCTGCTTAACTCGTCCTGACGTTAAATAGATTTGTTGTTGTTTAGTAAATGTTTGCTTGAGCAATTCTCGAATAATTTGAAACCAGAATTATTTGATTTCAAAAATTTGTAATGACAAAAATGTCTGTATTTTTTTACGTCTTGAATTAAATTTAATAGGTAAAGGTAGCGGTGCAGCGCGGTCTTGAGGGTTTCCCCCATGAGCGACTGCACCAAGACATGACTCGGCAATTTTTTCGAGTTTGACATTTGTAGTATCTTGTATAATAATGACTACAAGGTAAAAAAACAAAAACTAAGATTCAGAAAGTAGATTTTTTAGATGTTTTTGATATAATTATGGGATCATTCTCAATTGGTAGATCGTATTGACAAATTATGACCTATCTTTTTTGAGCATAATTCGCTCAATTAAATAGATATCATGGGTTACAGGTCGCTTGTCACCCCTTCAGGTTCTCAATACCAAGCAAGAAATAGATTAAGAGAATAATTTATGCGTCTTTCTAGTACAGATATTCGGTATTTTTTAGATGAAGGCTTACTTAAAATTATTGGAGACTCTCAACATCCATTTAGTCCAAAAGAACAAATTAGACCTGGTTCAGTTGATATTCGCATTTCTAATATATTTTGGAAATTTAATAAAAAAAATATTGAACAGTTAGATATTATTGATTTACATCAAGCTAAAGCAATTCTAAATAATCCAGAGCTAATGTATTTAAAAATTGAATTAAGTGATGGAGAACATCTCGAAATACAACCAGGAGAAATAGTTTTAACTGAAACTTTAGAAAAAATAGAAATGCCACATTGTCTCTCTGGAGCATTAAAGGGGAGAAGTAGTTTTGCAAGATTAGGTATTTCTATACATTGCACAGGAGATTATATTAATCCTGGATATCAGGGGTATATGCCATTACAAATTATTAATCATACTCCAATTCCAGTTAAACTATACTCTTATTTAAGTCTAGCTCAGTTAGTATTTTACTTTTTATATTCAAGACCAGATATTAATTATCAATCTCTACCTGATACTATTTATAATTCTAAGAGATGTAACACTGAAGGCTTATCTTTATGGTTTCGTGACAAAGAAATAGAAAAGCTTAGTACAAGAATTAGCGGAGGAAAGTTTAATAAGCATACAGAAGATAAACTTCAATTATTAATATCACAATCAGAAAAAAGATTAATAAAGCAAATAGAGTCAGAATTCCAAAGAAAAAATATCAAAAAACCAGAGCAAATAGAAAAAGCTTTAGAGTCTTATGAAAATAAGGATATTAGAAGAGACAAAAAAATGAGGTTTGTATTTTGGGTAATAACTTTAGTTACTGGAGCTTTACTAAGTGTTTTTATTCCTGAATTGATAAAAGTCATATCAAATGGTGACACCCAAAATCCTGAATTTTGGGTGTATTTAATATCTTTGGCATTTTGTATATTCATTCTTTGGATAACATTTGATTACAAATATATAGGATTTTAATATAACTAAATTAATGATGAATTGAAGATGAATTGAATATCACAATCAACTTAAATCTCACCTGGAGGGGCGACAAGCGCCCCTCCAGAATTTTTATGTTATATTGGCCTCAATTATTCTCCCTGATTCCCTATTCCCTACTCCCTACTCCCTACTCCCTGCTCCCTGTTCCCTGTTCCCTGTTCCCTGTTCCCTTTGCTATATGGACAATGATATCGTTTTGTTTCTAGCTACTGTTGGTCTACTCATCCTGTATCTAGTATTTTCTGCTCTAACTGAGATGGGTACCAAGTTTCCTTGGAAGAAATAGTTGATGGGTTTTCCCAAGTGGTATAGGAAATAATGTGGGGATCCCTTGTGGTGTAAGAACCCCAGGAGCAACGAAATGGCAAGAGGTGTACCCAGTCTGACAGCAGAGAGCTATAGCGGTTGGCGTCTAGGTTAAGTATAATACCTAATTCTCACTGCTGACTACTGACTACTGACGACTGGTTGTTATTGTTTGTTCTGGTAATTAGGGTGGGTTGCAAACCGCTATACGTTATAGCTTCTCGTTTGGGAGTACCAAACAAAATGGCCTCCCATCCAGGAACGCAATCCATTAATATAGTCTTTGAGACTAGCATCTTCGGCTTCACCGAATGAGGGAAGATGAGACTCTAAGTTAAGAAATGCTTTCATCTCAGCATTGCACATTTGAACCGCTTGTTGAACAGCATCTTGGAAAGAGAGGTTATACTCTTGCTGGAGCACCAATACTATATTGTGAGGATTGCCCTCATCCAATTCTCTATTGACTCCAAGTATGTCATTTGTCCAACCGACATAGTTGCTTGCCATCACGGCCATATTTTGGACATAAATATGTCTCAAGAATTTAGCATTGGTTGGAATATCCTTAGAAATCCAAGTTAAATCCAAGCAGGGATATATGACCAAAGGATAAGGACGTAATTTTACATAGGTAGACAAATCTGGAGTAATATTCTCCAAGCGATTGGTTGCTTCCCATATATATCCTTGGAGTTGCTGGTCTACATCATGAACAAAACGCTCAACCCATTCTTTACTTGTTTTTTGAATTAAGCGTTGGCGAATATCTTGTAAAGCTTGAACAAAATTATTGTCTTGTTGAGTGACCTCAGCACCGTTTAGAACATCCATCAACTGATTATTCATGGCAGATAATTCATTGGGATTGTTCCCTAAATCTGAAGAATCACAGACATCATCATAAGTGAAAACCCACATTGTCCAGTCACTCATTAGATAAAGATCATCAGCAGAGGCATCAGGATTAGTATACCCAACGTACCAAGCTGCTTTCACAGAGCGCAAACCTTGGTACTCTTTTCCTCCCTTTGGAATCAGCCCAAATTTTTTTACCCATTGCAAGGTATGTTTCTCAGCCAACTCAGTATGCTTATTGATTGCTACGTCTATTGGACAATAAAATTCGGGAATGTCTGAACGTCGAATTCGATCCATGGAACATACCTCAGATTAATACCGTAAAAATTTAATAGGAACCCCAAAAGTAATTTCCAGGAGATTTTGGGTTATCACTGCGGAAAAATTCATCTATCAAGGTGAAAAGCTCTTCCTTAGAGATATGTCCATCACTATTCAAATCCAGTTGGCCAAAATTTTCTCTTGCCCAACTAGCATCAACGCCATAGGCACTGACCAAATCTACATACTCTTGCTGACTAATTTCTCCATTTTCATCCTCATCAAGTAAATCAAACAGGACATCACATTGCAAGTGAATAAGCGCTTCATAGGCATCTGATTTAATCAGATTGTCGTAATACTTAAACCATTCCTCAAGGGTGATTTCTGCATCGCTGTTTTGATCAGCCAAACTCAAGTTGTTCCACAGGGACAACAAGATTGAACGCAGATAGGCATATTGCAAAGAATTAGGTTTTAGCCTTCGTAAAGTAGCCAGTTTATTCAAAACCAGACGAAAATCTTCTTCGTTGATAGTTCCACCTGAATCGGCATCGATATTGTTGAATAATGTTGTTAATTTCCTTTGTTGTAATGCGGTTAACATTTAAAACTCACCTTTGATGACACTTTATGGTTTTTGAGTTTAAGATGAGGAACTCATTAGTCTAAACAGTTTCCGTGGAAACCACTTTGTTTGCCTTAGCTTAACATGTAGGCCAGAGGACTGACCGCGCCCGGATTTTTGACTCAGACGACACCTTGCCACTCTTACTTCCCATGATTCTCTGGTCTAGAAAATTAAGGTTTCTCACTACACAGAGAATTCTACTGGATACTTGACATTGGTTACAAGTTAAAAGCCAAGGCATTTTGTCAATACCTCCAAGTATAGAAATTCACCTTGATCATGATTAACGTAAGCATATGCTGATAGCTGACCGCTGACCGCTGACCGCTGACCGCTGACCGCACCTCAAGTAGCACCTCAAGTAGCGCATTAGCTGAAGGCTTACCAAAAAATTTGGGTTTAAAGCCCCGTCCTTATAGGAGACGAAACCTTAGAATAAAGAAGCCTTAATTAATAAGTTTTAACCCTTCTGCTCATAGCCTGCCCCCTTTAAAGGCTTCTTTATTCTTACGGTAACTTCTAGGGACGGCTTTTTTTGAAATTAAGACTTGACGGTTTTCTCGCATCGTGTTAAGATTAAAACCTAAGTAAAAAAACAATTAATGTTCTAGATAAACATGATATTAAAATAAGTAGATGATGTAAAAAATAAGCTAATATATCAGCTTATTGTATAATCAAATTCTTAGATTTGGATATCTACGAAAACATAATATCAATAAAAAGTTTATCTAACTTGTTAACTAGATTAGGTACGGTGGGGTTTGAAGTTACCGTAATCAGAGGGTCGCCTTTATATTTTTAGGGTTATGCAGAATAGGGTACAAGGTTTTGTACTAAGGCGACCCTGTCTTGATGCAGTCGCTCATGGGGGAAACCACCCCAGTTGCTCATGGGGGGAACCCCCAAGACCGCACTGGCTCCCCAAGACCGCGCTGCATCGCTCTGATAAGGTTTCGTTTCCGGCACACCGAAACCTGGGTCATAGACCAAGTACGCTTGGGTCGAATCGACCTCTATTTTTTCTGGCTCCGGCAAGGGATAACAAGTCACCTCGTAGAAGCAAGAATCCCCGTCCTTCCAGGGCGGGGAGTGTCAAGTTCCTAAACTTCCTCGCTTGTTCTGTTCCCGCTCGATTGCTTCAAACAAAGCACGAAAATTCCCTTCTCCAAAGCCCTTGGCCTGAAAGCGGCGCTCAATGATTTCAAAAAAGAAAGTAGGCTTGCCAAAAATGGGCTGGGTGAAGGTTTGAAGTAACAAAGCTTGGGGAAACTCTTGCTGCCAATCTACTAAAATTTCTCTGGTAGCAATTTCTTCCCATTCTGCTGTTGCTAAAGGTAAATTAGAGCCCCCTGGTCTTTGCCGCAACTGGCTGTAGTAGCTGGAAGGAACTTCAATAAACGGCAAACCTCGACAACGGAGTTGAGCGATCGCTTCTACTATATTGCTAGTTCTAAGAGCAATATGCTGGATTCCTGGTCCACCATTGAAATCTAGAAATTCCTGAATCTGGGAATTAGCAGAAGTTGGTTCATTGATGGGCAACTGCACCTCACCAGTGGGATGAACCATGACCTGAGAGTATAAACCAGACTGTTGTGTCTTAATAGAAAATATTTGTTGTGGGCAAAATCCCAGCACTTGTTGATACCAATTTACTGCCCGCTCTAAATCACCAGCAGCTACATTAAGCACCACATGATCAATGGTGGTGAACATGGTCTGAGGATGGTAATTTCCCTGGTTTTCCTCTGTACTGAGGGAGGGTAGCTTACCATAAGCAGTTTTTGTGATCCAGTTTAACTGAGCAGGGAAAAAGGATTGGTCACAGATGCCATCCCGCTCCAGGAGGGTATGAACCAGAGAACCCCACGAGGGGATTTTACTCCACTTTAGCCGTCCCTGTCTTTGCAATTGCTCCTGAGGTGGTTGTACCACTTGGTTTCCTTGAGCGGACGCATTCTCAATCACTGCTTCCAGGTCTTCTACTAGAAAAGCTACGTCAGCCACCCCAGGAGGATGTAGACGCAAAAACTCAGCAATAGGACTTGCTGATGTCAGAGCTGAAGAGATAACAAACGTGATTGAGCCACTTTTGACAACTTCCGTGTAGGTATGGTGACTACTGCCACTAGCGACCCGTTGAAAGCCAATAGTCTGGACTAACCAATCAGAAAAAACTGTAGCATCTCTAACATAGAAATGAACATGATCAATTTTCATGATTGACATCTAGTTAAAGAGCTTGTACTGTTTTTAATTTTGCTATTTTTGGAAAATTATACCAATTTGCCGTCAAATCTATAGCATTTTCCAGGGAACAGGGAACAGGGAGCAGGGAACAGCGGATCTGGGAACAGGGAACAGAGGATTACAGACATTTTACATATCTAAGTGCGTAAGTCCTAGCATTTTCAGATGATCTGACTTTTCTGACTTCCCCCACTCCCCACACCTCCCACACCTCCCACACTCCCCTCTCTTTCCCGATTCCCGATTCCCGATTCCCGATTCCCGATTCCCGATTCTAAATTCCCGATTCCCGATTCCCGATTCCCAACTCCCGACTCCCGACTCCCGACTCCCGACTCCCGATTCTAAATTCTAAATTCTAAATTCTAAATTCGCGCATTCCCGATTCCCGACCACTAAGCACTAATCAGATGGCCGATTTGCTTTGCGATCGCATTTGCTGGTAATACCTCTAAGGAAGACATCTGCATGGTTCCAGCGAGATAGTTGCTCTGATGCTTAGCAACTTGCTGGCTCAAGGGGTCTAGGAGTGTCTCATTGTCACGTAAGGCTTCAGTAAGAGACTCCTGAGTGATGACCAGAATCTCAGTCTCAATGGCAGCAGTGATGGTAACCTTTGGCAAGGGTTTACCTAAGAAAAGAGTCATCTCACCGAAAAAGTCTCCGGCTTGTAACTGTTCCACAGGAAATGGAGGGGAGTACTTGAGGAATTCCTGCCGTTGCTCAAGATCGTGAATCTCTGCTGCTAAGAGTTGGTAAAGCCTGTAGAGAGACGATGTCTGCTGTGCCGCCTCATGGGCTACAGAAAAAGCAGTAGGACCGATGTAGTGAGCTAGCTGATAGGCAAGCCTTTCAATCAGCTGTTGATCTAATGGAGCAGGGGGTTGGGCTTTCGGTCTATGAGTGAATGCTTTGACTGTAGTCTTGCCCAAGGTCATAACCACCTGTTGCTCTACCTCTAGGCAGCCTTTAACGACAATAAACATAGCGTCTTGGGGCAGATTTTTGGTACTCAAGGTTTCACCAGCATCAAATAGTAGAGGTTTGGCACATTCGATCAGGATTTTCTGTGCTCCAAGGCTGAAGTGGCGGAAGAATTCAATGGAGCTGAGGAGTTTGAGGTGCTGCTTGTTGGAGGGGATAATATACCTAGGACTTAATCCTTCACGGCGTAACCCATACCAAACTCGACGTAAGAGTTCGCGATCCGTGTGCAACGGAGCAATGTTGTAGTTTTTAGGAAAGTAGAAAAGTTTGTAAGTGATAAACAGCCCTGGATCTGCCAAGTCATATTCCCACATCCTGACTTGAATCGGTTTGTCAAGGTTTATGTTAGGGTGGGGCTGATTCAGGACTGCTCCATAGGCAGTATCAATGACTTGTTGGGGGGGAGAAGCAGCAGGAACTAAAAATTCCACAGAGCGCATCACTGGTTGTACTGTGGATGTCTTAGTGGGAATCACGGTAAGTAAGTCATCTGACAGTAACCCATTCGGAATATAAGTCATTTCACCAGTACACTGACGTATCCCGATCGAGCGCCAGGTGATCGACTCGATTACGCCCTCTACATCACGGATAATCACTCGGTCACCAATTTGAAACGGTTGGTCAATGCGTAGGGCTACCCCTGAAAAGAAGTTGCCTAAAGTAGACTGTAGAGCAAAGCCGATCAGCGCTGTGATTAATGCTGAGGTGGTAAAGACGGCTGCAATGTTTTCCCCCAGTATTTCTAAGATTAAAATCGAGCAAACTGCATAGAAGAAGAGTGAAATAACCAGCTTGAGCAAGGCTGAGGGTTGTTTACCTTGGGAGCGGGCAAACCAAACATCAACTACCAGAAAGGAAAGAAAATTAACGATTACAATACTACCACAGACCAATACCGTAATTTGTAGGTACTTCACTATCGAGTCTGATACCAGGTCTGGGTTGCTACTCACAAAGGTATAGGCTAAAAGCAATAGACCGGTGAGGCCGAGAATACTTAAGTGTTTTGCAGTCATTTGGTTTGAGAGATATCGTCAGAGTGACTTGAGGGTAAGTTGCAGTTTGAAAGCGCTTTACTCAAGCTGATTAGCAATCTATTGATGGATTGGCTGAGCTTGCCAATTTCATCAGAGCGACCATCTGGTAATTGCGAACCTTCAACCTTTCTTAGGCTGATTTCCTCCACCAAGTGAGCAATGCTGTTGAGGGGACTCACTACCCAGCGCCTGACGATTAGACTGACTGCGGTGTAAGCGATTAAGAAAATGCTGGCAAGGAGCAATAAGAATGAAAAAATAGCCTGTCGCGCTTGTTTCTCCGGCATTGACGTAGGCACAGAGAGCAACCTGATCCCAACAATCTCATTTAGCTTCCAACCAAAGCCCCTAGCATCACCATAGGTTTTAATCAAGGCTGGGGGAGCATCTTCTGGCTTGCCGTGACATTGCAAACAGCTTTGGGACTTAATCTGGATCGGTTGGGCAACGTAGACACTTTTGAGTCCTTGCTTGGTAGAGCGCTGCCCAATAATTTCCTTGAGATCCGGGTTAGTGATAAATTCTCGAATCAGCTCAACTTGCCATCCCTCAGCCAGATCTTTGAGGTTGGTGGGGTTAAGCGCCCGCTCGACATAGGTATAGCCGTCATATTGCTGGTTCAGACCCTTGAACAATTGTTGGGCGGCATAGGATGGGACAGTTTGGGGAAGGAACTCTTCTGTTTCCAGTTCTCCCAGCAACGGTTGAACTTGATCAGCAGTGTAGTCCCTAGCCGCTACTGCTGTACTCAACAGCACTTCCGCAGTATGAACAACTTCCTTACGAGCATTTTGCTGCTCTACAGCATAGGTGATCAATCCAGCTATGATCCAGCCGCATAAGAAAATGACTAGTATGACCAATTCCAGTCTTGTTTGTAGTTTCATCCTTAAAGGTATAGGAAAGGGAGCAGGGAGCAGGGAGCAGGGAGCAGGGAATCGGGAGTAGGGAGTAGGGAGCAGGGAGTCGGGAGTCGGGAGTCGGGAGTCGGGAGTAGGGAGCAGGGAACAAAAATTATCACAATTCCTACACGGATTGCTATAGTCAATTTTTCTAAGCATTCAGTTATCAGCTATCAGCTATCAGCTTATGTGCTACGCACACGCGTGCGCGTTCAGCTTTTGAATAAAATAAACTGACGGCTGACCGCTGACGGCTGAATGCTTACCAATTTTTCGGTGTTTATCCCGTTAGTAGGGTTTATCGTTATTTTAGTTAAAGTTAAGCCTATAGACTTCAGTATTTTCCCTAATATGTTGATTGAGAATGAAGAATGAAGAATGAAGAATGAAGAATGAAGAATGAAGAATGAAGAATGAAGAATGAAGAATGAAGAATGAAGAATTGAGAATGAAGAATGAAGAATGAAGAATTGAGAATGAAGAATGAAGAATTGAGAAGTAAGAATTGAAAATACTACCTTCTTACTTCTTACTTTGGGCATTCTAAATTATTTCGACCCAGGGTAAGCGCAAAGAAAAAATTGCCCATAATGTGCATTGGCTGGATATCGGTTGATCGTGGCTCGAAACCCCTATAATATCAAGTCTGGTTGAATACCCATAATTCAGGGTAGAGGGTGGGAAAGGTGGGGAGATGGGGAGATGGGGGAGATTTTTATTAAGGGTAATTATCCTGATATGATCTAAGAGAAATATATAGCGTTTATCGCAGTTATGAGGTACAGTATTCTTTGACGTTGATTCCCTGTTAGGTGCGCTTTCCGCATTAAGAATTAAATTCGCCACGGGTCGCACCTCTTGATGCAGCGCATCCCGATTCCCGATTCCCGTTCCCCTCCTGGGAGGGGTTAGGGGTGGGTTCCGATTCCCAATTCCCGATTCCCGATTCCCGTTCCCCTCCTGGGAGGGGTTAGGGGTGGGTTCCGATTCCCGATTCCCGATTCCCGATTCCCTAAAATACCGAAATTGTAGACCTCATAGCTATGATAATTGCTATATTTATCGATCGATACTCAAGCTAACTTTTGCAGTATTTTGCAATGTCTCTGAAGGTAACTCCCCAAACATAGCTTTGTAATCTTTAGTAAAATGACAAGGACTGTAGAACCCAAATTGACTAGCAAGGATGGCTATGGTACAACGTTCTGGTTCGCTTGCTTTCAAGCGTTCTCGCACTGCATGAAGTCGTCGTACCTTGAGATAGCGCATGGGACTCAAGCCAAATAATTCCTGAAAACCATAGGATAACGCAGAACTGCTAGACCCTAAATTTTGAGCTAGCTGTTTTAAAGTCAGAGGTTTTTCTAAGTTGGCTAACATTTCTTTTTCAGCTTGGGCAATTAACTTTGCTCTTCGGGAAGGTTTGATAAAACACTTGGAATTTAACTTAATGGGAATATTACTAATTAACAAAGGAATGAAATCATCAGCAACGAGTTTTTCAATGTGAGGTTTTTGTAACCAATTGGGTTTGTGTACTGCTAACCAAATAAGTTGTTTCAGGTAATCTTTAATTTCATTCATCCCCGTTGGGAGCAAATTCACATGATTTTTACTCCGGAAATTATCGTCTAGATCGTGGCGTTGTAGTTGGTCTGCATAAGCATCAAACGTTTGAACAGGGATTATAATGTGTGTCAACCTTACACTTTGAGGAAATATGTCGTCTGCTTCCCTGTTATTGAAACCAAAAAGAGTCCTTTGAGGCTCCACAGGGTGACGGAAGGAGTAATATTCCTTTTCATTCTCAGACCAAAGTATCGCAAAAGATATGTATTCCTTTCCCCCCTCACCCGAAAATTGAATCCCTTGGTTCGCCTGATTATATACGAAATATAAGTTACCAATCTGAATCGACAACAACTCAGCTTGAAGAGGACCGGGACTGAGTTGTATTATTTCCTTATTTTGATACTCAAAAAACTCTTTGAAAGTATCCACATCTGTAAAGGATTTGGAGAAAATATTCTGATTGCCTGTCCCAGGATCATCCTCAGCTTGGGTAGTTTTACTATTGTTGGCATCAATTAATAAACTCATTTAAGCACCAGTCTATCAAAAAAATAATCCAACCAACTATAAGCAAAACTAATATATTTCAAAAATTAGTTATTTAAATCTTATAGCTTAGAAAGTTGGAATTTTTGATTATTCACAGAGATAGCTTACCACTAAAGTGAACTTGAGGTCTTTGACTTACCCCATAGCACAACAGAGTGGGCATGACCCACCCTGATGCGATTATGGCTTTGGATGAATGCTTTTTCCTGGGGTGGAATAGTTCTCCACCCAGGTCACACCCCACTCTGAAGAGTTACGGCTTAGTAGGAACCTCTGCGCCTAGCCTGCGGCAACGCTGCGCGAACAGGCGCAAGAGGATGTCAACAAAGAGTTAACTAATGAAAACCTCAAATGTTAACAGCACTAAGTGTATGAAGAAAACTGTTCTGAAACTTAAAAGATTACTCAATCTCCTAATTGTGGCGATTTTTTGCCTAGGAGTATTGGTACCACCAGCCTTGGCTCAGGCAATTTTGCCCCAACCTGACCCAGAATTTAAAGGTGACATTGGTGTTACTTACGAAACTTCCGGGGAGCCAGATAAGTCAATTATGGAATCCCCTGAAGCCCCAAAAGATGCCCCTAATATTGTCCTTGTACTCTTGGATGATGTGGGATTTAGTTCCTCAGAAACCTTTGGTGGCTCGATTAAAACACCGACTTTGGAGAAACTAGCAGAGGAAGGGATAACGTATAATCGATTCCACACAACTGCCCTCTGCGCACCAACTCGTGCAGCTCTACTAACTGGACGTAATCACCACTCAGTCGGCACTGGAGTGATTCAGGAACTGGCAACAGGTTATCCTGGTTATAAAGGCTTGATTCCCAAAAGCACAGCCACAATTTCCGAAATTCTGCAAGAGAATGGCTACAGCACAGCTTGGTTCGGTAAAAATCACAATGTTCCTGATAACCAAACCAGTATGGTTGGTCCCTTTGATCGCTGGCCTAATGGTTTGGGATTTGACTACTTCTACGGATTTATTGGTGGAGAAACTGACCAGTGGTATCCAGCACTGTATGAAAATCAGAACCCAATCAATCCACCGGCCACAACCAGTGATGGAGAAACCTACAACCTCACTCATGACCTTGCCGATAAAGCAATTGGTTGGATGAAGAATCAGCATTCAATTGCACCCGATCGTCCTTTCTTCCTTTACTTTGCCCCCGGTGCTACCCACTCACCTCACCAACCACCAGAGTCCTATCGCGATAAATACGAAGGTAAGTTTGATAAAGGTTGGGACAAAGAGCGTAAGAAAATTTTCAAGCGTCAGAAAGATCTCAACATAATTCCTGCTGATGCTGAACTTACTGGACGCCCCGAACTCATACCTGGTTGGGATGATGAAGAATTCGACGAGAGCGATCGCGAGCTATTAGCCAACCAGATGGAAATCTATGCGGCTTTTCTAGAATACACTGATGTAGAGGTAGGTCGTGTCCTTGATGCTATTCCTGAAGAGGAAGTAGAAAACACGATGATTATCTATATCGTCGGTGACAACGGTGGTGCAGCAGGCGGTGGTCTGTATGGAACTTGCAACACCATGAAAACCCTTAACGGATTGAACCCTACTGTTGATGCTCTCCAGGATTGTAAAGATAATTGGGGTGAGCCTGGAACCTCCCCAGCATATGCCGTTGGCTGGGCTTGGGCTACGGATGCACCTTTCCGTTGGACAAAGGAAGTAGCTTCCTATTTTGGCGGTACTCGCAATCCCATGATCATTAAATGGCCAAAGGTTATTAAGCCTGGTCGATGGACAAGTCAACTACGAAGCCAGTTTCACCATGTTATTGATATCGCACCTACTATTCTGGAAGTAACTGGGATTCAGGAACCAGAAATCGTTAACAGCATCCAACAGCAGCCAATAGAAGGGGTGAGTTTAGCCTATACCTTTGGTTTTGGTGATGAAGATAGTGATGGGAAAGATGCTGAAGGTACTCATAAAACTCAGTATTTTGAGATGTATGGGAATCGAGCCATGTACAAAGATGAAGGAGAACACGAATGGATGGCATCAACTCTGCATCGGTCACCCGTTGGCAAAGGTATAGAGCCGCCACCTTTTGATGAGGATGAGTGGGAACTATTCGATTTAAAGACTGATTTCTCTCAAGACAAAGACTTATCCAAAGATAATCCTAAGAAATTAGAGGAACTCCAAGACTTATTCCTCGTTGAAGGAGGTAAGTATAATGTTTTTCCTCTGGACGATCGCTTTACTGAACGAGGTGATGTTAGTTTACGTCCCGGTTTTACCACAGGCCGTTATCATTTCGAGTTCTATGAAGGTGCTGTTCGACTGCCAGAAGGGGTGGCACCAGATGTGAAAAACAAATCTCATCAAGTTACCGCTGAGGTAACGATTCCTGAGAAAGACACTGAAGGTGTACTCCTGGCCCTCGGTGGAGAGACGGGAGGCTATAGCTTCTACATCCTGGACAACAAACTCCACTATACCCACAACTACCTTGGCACCCACTATGATGTTGTTTCTAAGGACGATGTTCCCACTGGTGATGATGTCAAGCTGGAATTCTGTTTCATGTACTCAGGAGATTATGGAGACGGTAAGGGTAATGGAGGTGAGGTTACCCTCTTAATGGATGATAATAAGGGTAATTTATTTACTACTACTGGCAAGATCGAAAAAACCGTACCTGCACGATATTCTCTGGAAACTCAAGATGTAGGGATGGATTTACTCTCACCAGTAAGTCATGACTATAAGGATCAGTCACCTTTTAAGTTCACAGGCACAATTAAGAAGGTGACAATAGACATTGAACCTCCTCCCGAAGAATCTACTTGACCATGGCAATGCCCACATTAACCACTAGGGCGTGTCTTCTTGCCTCGGAGATCCCCCTAAATCCCCCTTAAAAAAGGGGGACTTTGAGTATGGCTCCCCCCTTCCGCGCGGGGGGCTGGGGGGGATCTAAATCTTGCGGAAAACTTTGACAACACGCCCTAACTCTCCGTTGAAGTGGCTAATTGCATTGTAAGCTTAGACGCATTCATGTTTGCTGCTGATTTCTTTACCTATAAGGCTGTTAAGAACAAAAAAGTGCAATGTGTGTGCGTCTAAGCTTATTCCATTCACCCACAGTTCAGCTACAAAATTATTAAATGCAATGAATACGGAAACTTTGGTATCTACAGAAAATTACTACTCCAAACCGAGGCAGGAGGGTCAGAATATTTATGATATTTGGGAAGAAGGGAAAGCCTACCAGGATTCCATCACTCCTAGTATCTATACTCCTCAATACCGCAAGTTTATTACCACCATAATTAAATCTTTGGTTGACTATGACTACAGTAAACCGATTTTAAGTGTGGGTAGTGGGAATGCTTTTGTGGAAAGGGATTTATACCAGTAGGGTAAGCCCAAGAAAAAATGGCTCATAATTTGCATTGGTTAGCTCACGGGGTGACAAGAAAGCTCAAACCTAGATAGGTGTTAGGTTTTAGGTTTTAGGTATTGGGTAAAATGAGCGCATCGGAGTCATTTGTATTTGCCAGCAATTGAAGCAATTTTCACGCATACTTCGTCAATGATAGTTTTAATCAATCCATCCCGCAAGGGCAATTTTCCCGCTTCACCTAACCCCATTAACAAACACCCCTGTAAGATTTTAAAGAGCGCTTGTCACCCCCTGAGATTGGTTAGATATCGGTTGATCGTGGTTTGAAACCCCTATAATCTCGTAGAACTGTACTCGCAATAGAGTTAATTTGTTGAGAATGACCTAGGTTTTTTCTCAATAAGCCACAGCTTATTGATTCTTGCGCTTACCCTGCCACCAACTATAAGTTTTAGTTATAGCTGGTTGAAAATTAGTTAATTATATTTTATAGCTGAGAAAGTTGGAATTTTTGATTATTCACAGAAATAGCTTACCCCTAAGCTAGGGAATGTCGGCAAAGTCAATTTCCGAATAGCCAAAAAATAGACCTCTTGCAAAAGTCTATTTTGGCTACGTAAGACCAATACTTTCGGTCCCATTTTTGGATCCATTTTTGCATTTATGCAAGAGGTCTATTGTGTTAACCCCTTTTATGAGGTTTTATCTATGTTTTTCAACGGTCTTTTGCACCGGATAAAAAGAGGAGTGATTTTGGCGATCGCTACTTCCCTCTTCTTCACCAAACTATCGCGGTTACTGTCAACAAAAAGACAGCAGGCAATTATCGCCCTAACGATGGTTTGTTTGTTTGTCTCAATGCCATCCTTAGCACTAGCTGAGGAAATCTGCACCGATGCAGAAATTCAGTATACCGATCAACCCTGGGAGGGAAAAGTTCGCTATAAACAGGAGAACTCTACCCCAGACTATTTTGAAGCCCCAGAACCTCTTGCTGGAGCCCCCAATATCTTGACTATTGTTATTGATGATGCGGGTTTTGCTGGATTAAGTTCCTATGGGGGTCGTATTCAAACCCCTCACTTAGATCATCTTGCCAATAATGGTTTGCGCTATAACAACTTTCATGTCACTCCTGTGTGTTCCCCGACTCGTGCGGCTTTATTGACAGGACGTAATCCTCATACAGTAGGTATGGCAGGGATTCCAGAAGTTTCCAATGGCTATGCGAATAAGACTGGTTCCATTCCTTCCAGTGCAGCCATGCTACCTGCATTGTTGAAACCCCAAGGATATACCACATTTGCCCTCGGTAAATGGCATTTGACCCCAACTTGGGCAATGAATCCGGCGACGGGACACTTTGACCAATGGCCTACAGGTAAAGGATTTGACCATTTCTACGGCTTTCTCGGTGGTGAAACCAATCAGTATTACCCGGAACTTTATCGAGACACCACTCGGGTACAAGCTCCCAAGTCTCCCGAAGAAGGCTATCACCTGAGTGAAGATTTAGTAGATAACGCGATTGGTTATATCAAAGACCTAGAGTCTAGCGATCCAGAACGCCCCTATTTTATGTATCTTGCCTTTGGTGCAGTGCATTCTCCCCATCATACTCCTGAATTTTATCGGGATATGTATAAATACCACTTTGATGAAGGGTACGATGTAGAACGGGATAAAATTATCAAAAAACAGAAAGAATTGGGCATTGTTCCAGAAGATACTCAACTCACAAAAAGACATCCAGACAATCCAAGGTGGCTTTTATTGGATGACGATGAAAAGCAGTTGTTTACAACTTTCATGGAAAACTACGCGGGTTTTATGACCCATGTTGATGCTCAAATAGGTCGCTTAGTTGACTATCTTGACTCTATCGATCAACTTGATAACACATTAATCATGGTTCTTTCCGATAACGGTGCCAGTGCAGAAGGAAGTGAAAATGGTACTATCAACGAAATGACTTTTTTCAATGGAGTTGCCACCGATATTGATTACAATATAGAACATCAAGATGACATCGGCACCGTCCATAGTGAACCTCACGTTCCTTGGGGTTGGTCATTAGCTTACAATACTCCCTTCCAATGGGCAAAACGCTTTCCCCATGAAGGCGGTATTCGGGTTCCCTTTATTGTACATTGGCCTGCTGAGATTCCCGATTCAGGTGCGATTCGTCCCCAATGGCAATACGTGACCGATATTGTGCCAACACTGTTTGATATTCTAGGTATTGAGTTGCCTAAAACTGTTAATGAATATGTACAGCAACCTTTAGCTGGGGAAAGTTTTTATGACTCTTTCAAAAATGCTGATGCCGATAGTACCCATACCGTTCAGTATTGGGAAAACAAAGCAAACCGAGCTGTTTATCAAGATGGTTGGAAAGCTGTAACTGAACATACCAAACTTATTGGGAGTGTACCTGAGGGACATAAAGGGAAGTTTGGCAAAGATACTTGGGAGCTTTATAACGTTGCTGAAGACTTCTCAGAATCCCATGATTTGGCAACCGAAAACCCCAAGAAGTTGCAACAGATGAAAGCTCTATTTGTGAAACAAGCCAAAAAATATAAGGTTTATCCCTTAGACGATCGGGAAACCTACGAACTTATTGATGCTAAGAATAAGGCATTAGGTGAAGGAAAAACTGACTTTACTTTCTATCAAGGGATGTCACCTCTCCATCAAGACCTTGCTCCGAATACTTTTGGTACGTCCTATACCATTGATGTTTATCTAGATCGGGAGCATACTGATTCTGAGGGAGTACTGGTTGCTCAAGGAGGCTCCGGAGGAGGCTACACTCTATACATCAATGAAAATAATAAGTTGGCGTATGAGTACAGCTACTTAGGTTTTGAACGATTCAAGATTAACCCGGATCTTTTGGTTCCCACCGGAAAATCCAAAGTAACCTACAAGTTTACTCAAACTGGCATCGATCCAAACCGAGAATATTATATCGGGAATGGACAACTGTTCCTTAACGATGAACCTATTAGCGAGAAAGTAGAAATTCATACTGTTCCCGCTTCCTTTGGTCTTGAGTTTTTTGATGTGGGTCAAGATACTCAATCTCCTGTCTCAGAAGCTTATAAGCCAACCTTTACCTTTAATGACTCCATTGAAAAGGTAACTGTTCATATTGAACCAGACGAACAGTCAGGAAAGGTGAGAAAAATGGTCCAAAATTATTTCAACTAGAACCCGAATTAAGCAGTACCAAACTTTTAGTAGGGTGGGCATTGCCCACCCTTATTCATTTCATCGCCCGAACTAAAACGAAACTCTTCAACCGCTCTGCGATCGCCCTCTTAGATTACTGTTCTTGAATATCGATGTTTTTCTCTTTGCTTCAGAAGAATTTAACTCGTCATCTTGTTGGGATTTTGCTGGGGGTCTCCCTCCTCTTCCTCTTCCCAACCGTCTTGACTTCGTCACCTTTTGCTTTTGCCGATTCTCCCTGTCCTGAAGGTATGGTGTCGATCCCTGGGGGAACCTTTACGATCGGCTCCGACACCTACTATCCCTCAGAGCGTTCTGCTGTTGATGTGACCGTGGATAGTTTTTGCATCGATCGCCACGAAGTTACCAACGCCGACTATCAAGCATTTGTCCAAGCTACAGGCTACGTCACCGTTGCCGAACGTCCCCTGGCCAAAGACCAATTCCCTGGCTTAACCGAAGCGCAACGACAGCCCGGTTCCCTAGTGTTTCAGCCCCCTGCACCGGGTATCCAACAAGTAGCTTCTTTAAGCTGGTGGGATTGGGTTGTTGGTGCTAATTGGCAACATCCCTACGGACCCGACAGCACCATTAAAGGTTTTGACAACTACCCTGTTGTTCACATTGCCTATGAAGATGCGGTTGCCTATGCCAATTGGGTGGGTAAAACGCTCCCCACCGAAGCCCAATGGGAATATGCAGCACGGGGTGGTCTTGACACTGACACCTCGATCCCTGGTGAACAATATGCCCCTCACAAAGCCAACACCTGGCAAGGCTTCTTCCCCTTCTTCAACACCAAAGCCGATGGCTATCTCGGTCCTGCCCCGGTCGAATCCTTCTCTGCCAATGGTTACGGTCTGTACGATATGCTGGGCAACGTTTGGGAATTAACCGCAGATTGGTATCGTGTGGGTCATAGGGGGAAAGATCGCAGCCTCAATCCATCGGGACCGGATCAAGGGAGTAGTTTCGATCCCGAAAAGCCTGATCAAGGGGCACTCCATGTCATTAAAGGCGGATCTTTCCTCTGCGCCCGAAATTATTGCAGCCGTTATCGTCCTGAAGCACGAGAGTCCCAAGCTCCTGATACAGGAACCAATCATGTGGGTTTTCGTTTAGCTACCCCGGCGAGAAGCCCCGCACCATAATCTTTGATTTGGTGTCGGGATGATAGCCGGGACAGGGTTTATGTAAATTAACAGTTATCATTCACCTGGTTTGTGTTAAGATATTTTGATGGCACTAATCATGAACTACACTTATCGAATTTATCCAGATACAGCTCAACAGGAATTAATGTTGAGTTGGCTAGAAACTTGCCGACGACTTTATAACCGTTGCCTGCGAGACTTAAAGGACTGGATGAATAGTCGGAAGTGTGCAGTTGATCGGTGCTCGCTTAATAGGGAATATATCATGTCGCCTGACATTCCATTCCCCGGATACAGGTCACAGAAGCGACAGTTAACGCAATGGAAAAAGACTGAATCTGACTTGAAAGAAGTTCACTCTCAAGTCACTCAAGATGTCATTAAGCGATTACATACTTCTTGGGAGTCGTTCAGACAAAGAGGAAAAGGTTTTCCACGATTTAAAAAGTACGGTCGCTATCAATCGTTTTTGTTTCCTCAGTTTGCGACTAATCCAATTAAGGGGGATCAAATCAAACTACCCAAGATTGGGCTTGTAGATCTGAGATTACATCGAGAAATCCCTGAAGGATTTCAAATCAAGACTGTACGAGTTGTATCAAGATGTCGAGGAACAAAATGGTTTGTTGTTATCACAATTCTTGCTGATGTTTCTGTTCCGGAAAACCAGGCTTTTGGACGAGCAATCGGAGTAGATGTCGGGTTGATTGATTTCCTAGCTACATCAGATAATTTAACGATTCCTAGACCGAGGTTTTTCATAGACCTACAACGCGAGCTGAAATTGCTGCAACGTAGAGCATCTCGAAAAAAGAAACGGTCTAAGAATTACGAAAAAGCACAAATCAAGGTAGCACGGTTACATCACCAAATTGGTAATACCCGTAAAGATTTTCACCTTAAAGTTGCACATCAACTCTGTGACCAGGCTGATTCAATTTTTGTAGAAGACATTGATTACAGAGTAATGGCAAAGGGCTTTCTGGGTAAGCATTCTCTTGATGCTGGCTTTGGTCAGTTCAGAGAATTATTGAAATGGGTATGTTGGAAACGAGGAAAGTTTTTCGCAGAAGTTGACCATAAAGGGACATCAAAGCAATGTCCTGAATGTGGAACCGAGTGGGATAATAACCTCTCAATCCGTTGGCATACCTGTGATGAATGCGGGTATTCCAACCATAGAGATGTCGCTTCAGCCGAAGTAATGCGTAATCGTGGAATCAATAAGTACCCAAGGACAATTGGGGAAAGGAAACTGTCTGCTGATAGCGTACTGTCGGGGGTTTTGTACCTAGATAAGTGCTACGCAGAAACTCTTAATCGTGAGGTTAAGAAGCCCGCGCCGTAATCAAAGATTCGGCGTCGGGAGTATGTCACTGGCGATGCCTTGGCACAATCAAGGTTAGGGCTGAAATCGTTATCCTTCTGTCTATCCCAAAGCTCACGGGGTGACAACAAAGCTCAAACCTAGATAGGTGTTAGGTTTTAGGTTTTAGGTTTTGGGTAAAATGAGCGCATCGGTGTCATTTTTATTTGCCAGCAATTGAAGCAATTTTCACAAGACTTCGTCAATGATAGTTTTAATCAAGCCATCCCGCAAGGGCAATCTTCACGCTTCACCTAACCCCTAAAACCTAACCCCTGTAAGATTTTAAAGAGCGCTTGTCACCCCCTGAGATCCCAAAGTTACGGCTGACTGCTGAATGCGCACGCGTGCGCATAGCGCATATGCTTACGTTAATTAATTTTTAAACAGTCATGGCTGGTGCGTTACGGCGCTCCTGGCGTCAACTCTAAACTCTTGGGAGTTGATTACACCGCGCCTAACGCACCCTACGGGATGATTGATTAATAACTGGTCACTGAATGCAGTCTACCAGCCTTGATCAGCCTGTTGTAAAACATAAGCAGCTACATCTTCAATTTGGTCGGGTTTTAAACTTTTACCAAAGGCACGCATCATTCCTTTGCCGTATGTTACTTGTTTGATGATAGCTGCAGCAGAATACTTATTATATTTTTCCAGGTCGCTCTTCTTCAGCGTTTTCGCGGGATTGAGTGCATTGTTGCCACCCCAATGACAAGCATTGCAGTTAGCCGTAAATACCTTTCCCCCTTCAGCTGGATTACCAGCAGCTAAAGCGGAATCAGGGAAGCTGAAGGTTATTAACGCGAAAACTAGCAGAATCGCAATTAGTATTTTTTTCAAAGTGTTTTTCCTCTCAATATGGCGTTGAGCCAGATATGATCGTAAGCTGAGAGGGGTGACTCGGTCAAACCCCAGGGTGTGAAAGTTATAACAATAATTAACAATTAATAAGATGGGCAATCCCCACTCAGGGGAAACCAAAGAATCAATAAGGCAGCCTTAATATCAATTTTATTGATATATCTATGCAATAGTGCTGATAATAAAGGCTGAATAGGGTCATAATATTTGCCCAATTTGAAGGTGATAACCTCTAAAATTTATTAGTAATTAATAGCATTAAAGGGACGCTAATTTAGGCAAGTGTGATTGACCGTAGGTCACGCTACTTGAGGTGCAAGTATTCACCGGTCAGTGGTCAGCGGTCAGTGGTCAGCCGTCAGTCGTCAGCTTATTTTATTCAAAAGCTGTTGGGGTAGCTTGACCAATGGCTGATAACTGAATGCTGAATGCTGAATGCTGAATGCTGAATGCTGAATGCTTAAGTGCGATCGCGTAGCGTGACCTACGGTCAATCGCATCAGCCTCTGAGCCTTGTGATGGAGAAATTTACAATAAAACAGAGAAAGTCTTAGCATCTAAGTATCAACCAACATCCATGAGTCAAACCGAACAAATCCTATCCCAGTTACCTGGTGATGTTCTCGGACGCCTGCGCAGTGCTGACAAAGTCTGGAAAGCCTTACGAGATGGCACAACTCCAATCCCAGAGGTGATTACAGAAACCGAAGAGGGATTAGGCACCCTAGACTTGGATGTAGTAATCTGTGGCGGTACCTTAGGAATTCTGATTGGTGCTGCTCTACAACAGCGAGGCTGGCGAGTTGCGGTAGTTGAACGGGGGGTTTTGCGCGGTAGAGACCAAGAGTGGAATATCTCTCGCCAAGAACTGGAGGTATTCCTGGAACTTGAGTTACTCTCAACGGCGGAATTAGAGAATGCGATCGCATCCGAGTATAACCCAGCTCGGATCAGTTTTTTCCAGGGTCCTGATTTCTTGGTAAACGACGTACTCAACATTGGTGTTGACCCAGTCTTTCTGCTCGATACCCTCAAAGCCAAATTTTTAGCTGGGGGAGGTAAGCTCTTTGAAAAGACATCCTTTACACAAGCCACTATTCATCCCGATGGCGTCTCAATCGGGTTAAAAGTTAACCCATCGGAGGTTGAAAGGTTGAAGGTTGAAAGGTTGAAGGTTGAAAGGTTGAAGGTTGACCCGTTGGAGGTTGACCCGTTGGAGGTTGAAAGGTTGAAGGTTGACCCTTTGGAGGTTGAAAGGTTGAAGGTTGAAAGGTTGAAGGTTGACCCTTTGGAGGTTGAAAGTTCTAACTTGGAACCTTCAACCGATACAAACCTCGAAGCTTCAACCGATACTAACCTCGAACCTTCAACCGATACTAACCTTCAACCTTCAACCAACACAAACCTTCAACCTTCAACCAACACAAACCTCGAACCTTCAACCAACACTAACCTTCAACCTTCAACCGATACTAACCTTCAACCTTCAACCGATACTAACCTTCAACCTTCAACCCAAACAAACCTTGAACCTGTAACCGAACTTAAGGCTCGCTTACTGATAGATGCCATGGGACATTTTTCCCCAATTGTTAAGCAAGTCAGGCAAGGTCAGAAACCAGAAGGGGTTTGTTTAGTAGTTGGTAGCTGTGCTCAAGGCTATCCTAAAAATGACATGGGGGATTTGATAGTATCTTTCACTCCTATCCAAAATCAATGTCAATATTTCTGGGAAGCATTTCCAGCCCGGGATGGTAGAACAACCTATTTATTTACTTACTTAGATGCTAATCCCGAACGTCCTAGTTTAGAATTTTTATGTGACGAATACTTCCGTCTGTTACCAGAATACCAGGGAGTAGACTTATCCCAACTTGACTTTAAACGAGTACTATTTGGCTTTTTTCCTTCCTATCAAAAAAGTCCCCTAAGAATGCCTTGGAATCGGATTTTACCGATAGGGGATAGCAGTGGTGGGCAATCACCAGTCAGTTTTGGTGGATTTGGTTCCATGGTCAGACATTTAAAGCGTCTAAGTAACGGAATTCATGAAGCCTTAGATTATGATTTGCTAGACCGCAATGCTTTAGCCCAACTACAACCCTATCAGCCTAATATTGGCGTAACTTGGATGTTTCAACGGACGATGAGTGTTGGCATCAAGCAACAACTAGCACCAAATCAAATTAATCAATTACTGACTGGTGTATTCCAAGCCATGGCAAAGCTAGGAGATGATGTGCTTAAGCCCTTCCTCCAAGATGTAGTGAAGTTTTCAGGATTATCTAAAACGCTATTTGTGACATCATTAACTAAACCAGGATTAGTCGTGCCAGTGATTCCTCAAGTAGGATTAACCATGCTATTGGATTGGATGGTTCATTATAGTAATTTAGCCCTTTACAGTAGTTTGTATCCAGTAGGTAAATTAATCAGTGGCATTTTGAATACCTTGCCACCGAAACCAAAATATTATTACCACCGTTGGCTGGAAGCATGGCGCTATGGGTCTGGGGGGGATTATTAATTTAGGGAGTAGGGAGTAGGGAGTAGGGAGTAGGGAGTAGGGAGTAGGGAGTAGGCAATAGTTGGGTAGGGTGCGTTAGGGACGGGCTCGCCCTGATTGTCACGGTCGCCAGGGTTGGGATAGCCCGTCCCGTAACGCACCACCGGGCCAAACCCCTTGAACAAGATGCACCGAGCCAGGATTGATGATCGTGATATTTTTGGCATCATGGAAGTAACTCCTATGTGAGTGGGAGGAAAACCGCGCTGATTTGATAAAGGCTGTTACCAGCGCGGTTATTAGTATCGGTCGTAACTTTCTATAGTATAGATAACTCTTGGAAAAAATGCAAGGGATAATTCAAAGTTGTTACATTTATTTACAAATAATATTGGTTGTAATTTATGGACTCAAATCTGTGTATTTATTTTAGTTTTTTTGTGGTTATTTTAATCCTAATTTAATTGTAATAATTTTTGTTTACTACTCCCTACTCCCTACTCCCTGCTCCCTTTGTACATCAATCCTATGTTTACATTTAAACTAAAAATGCTATAGCATAGTATCAATCATCATTTACAAACTAGTTATGTTAACCCTTGATGAAATCGAAACAGCTATTCGACAATTACCGAACAGCGAGATTCGAGAGCTGGCAGCCCGCTTACAACATTATTTAGATGATGCGCGATAATAGGTGGGATCAGCAGCTAGAATCTGATCTAAAATCGGGAAAGCTAGACAGCCTTATTGCCAGAGCAGAAGCAGATATTGCTAGCAATCAAGTTAAGGAGCTTAATGAAATCCTTTACGACACCTGATTTTTGGAAAACTATTTGATAAGCAGGTGCACAAAATTAATTACACATTTTCCAAAACTCAAAGCCTTAGGATGTAAGGGTTACAGAGATTGGTAGTAGGAAATTAATTTTGTTTAGGTGCTTACTACTCAGTTATCAAAAAAAACCTCAAACCCTACTCCCTACTCCCTGCTCCCTGCTCCCTGCTCCCTAGTCCCAACGATTACTACTGGATTTGGATTGGCACACACGATGAGTATCAAAATCTTCTGAATAACTAAGTTGTTGCCGATTTAAATTTGATACTACTCAGTTACAAAAAACGTCAAGCCCTATCTCACTGTTGCCTGTTGCCTAAAAAAAAAATAATCAATAATTTTGTCCATAATCCAATTAAAAATACTCTACTTATAGAGATGTAAATTATGATTTTTCACCTATCTATTGCCGCCGATAATCCTTACCATGTAGGGAAGGTACTAGCAGAAATTTTTAAGGGAGATTGCATTGAATTTGCTCCTCACCCAGGAAGTTATATGACCTTAGCCTTTGATCAATATGGCACAGCTATTGAAGTTTATCCTAGGGGAACGGAATTAAAGCCTGGAACTCATAAACAAGAATTACAGTTTTTCAATAATGATGCTAGCTCCAAATTTACTGCTACTCATGCAGCCATTGCCGTTCCCTTGAATCAACAAGAAATTGAAAAAATTGGTGAGCGAGAACAATGGCGAGTTGTTCGCTGTAGCCGAAGAGGATTCTTTGACGTCATGGAATTTTGGATTGAAAACACTGTACTCCTAGAACTCCTAACACCAGAAATGGCGCACCAGTACACTCAAGTTATGGAACCTAAAAATTTAACCCAATTAATCGAGCAATTTAAAAGGGAAAAGGCAATTAAAAACTAAAATAATATTGATGTAGGGTGGGCAGTGCTTGAGCGATCGCATTAGTAAGCACTGCCCACCACGGAAATTAATCACTCCCTACTCCCTACTCCCTACTCCCTACTCCCTACTCCCTGCTCCCTTTGCTAAAGTTATATACTAAAACTATCAATCATCTCCTTCAACTATGGAATCATTCGCTGCTGCCGTTTTCGCTATTGCTACTGTGCTCGCCACTAAAGCTCTAGAAAAAACTGGAGAAAATGTCGGGCAAGTTGTTTGGGACAATACTAACCAGTTTGTAGAATCCCTCAGAAACCAGTCTCCAGATACAGTAACTGCGTTCGCGTAGCGTAGCCCTTCGGGCTAATCGCAAAGCCCCATAGCAACCTCTTGATTATGCCAAAGTGGTATTGCAGGTAGAAGCAGCAGCGAAGCAAAATCCCGAAGTTGCCCAAGCTATGGAGCGTTTAGTGACTACTGTTGATGCTCAAGCTTTGCCTAATTTAGAGCCAATTCTTCAAGAGATTACCAAAGTCGTGGAATCCCACCAAGCTACTGTTGAGAATTACAACATTGAGAATGTGAATAACCAAACTCGATTCAATCAAGCTCCTCCACTACCTCCTTATTATGTGGAACGCCCGGAAGTAAGCGAACAACTAAAACAAATCCTTTTATCGGAAGAAACTGCTAAAGCTGGCACCTTAGTGGTTAGTGCCATCTATGGTTTAGGAGGAATTGGGAAATCCACCATTACTGCAGCTTTAGCCCATGACGAGGAGGTTCAATCTCATTTTACTGATGGGATTTTTTGGGCAACCTTAGGTCAGCAACCTGATATTTTATCTGTTCTGAGTACGTGGATACAGCAATTAGGAGATTATGATTTTAAACCGATTAACACTGAGGCCGCTTCTTTACAACTAAAAACATTATTCTCCGATAAGAAAGCGTTGCTAGTTGTCGATGATGTTTGGCATCCTGACCATGTTGAACCCTTTCGAGTCGCTGGGGATGGCTGTCGGGTTTTAGTGACTACCAGAGAAGCTCTAATTAAAGATGCGATTCCCTATGATTTGGACGTAATGAATCCTAATCAATCCTTGGAGTTATTAACCTCTTGTTTAAACAACGAGTTAAATAATCAAGAACTGGAATATGCTCAAACATTAGCAAAAACTGTCGGCTACTTACCCCTAGCATTAGAATTAGCTGCTGCCCAAGTTAGGGATGGCATCTCTTGGCAAGAGTTACTGGGTGAGTTAGAAGATTTAATTGTTGGTGTAGAAGCTTTGGATCGATTGAAAGCAGAGGAAGAGCCAAGTGACGCTAAGCGCAAAAACTACAGTCTAGTGGCTTCCTTTAATCTCAGTTTAAAGGGATTATCCGACGACGAGAGGTTGAAAAACTTTGCTTGGTTAGGGATACTGCCCGAGGATGTTACCATTACTGAAACCATGGCGACTACCTTATGGGATTGTAATTTAGTTGAAGCCAAAGATACGTTAAGGTACTTACGACAAAAAGCCTTATTACTACCAGGGTTATCTACTACACCAGAAACTAACTATCGCCTCCATGACCTGTTACATGATTTAGCCCGTCGTCTGGTTCAACCAGAGCTAGGATTATCAATTACCGAAGCCCATCAACAATTATTAGAACGTTATCAAACTAAGACCGATTTGGGATTATGGCATACTTTACCCGATGATGGTTACATCTATAATCACTTAACCTGGCACCTAGAAAAAGCCCAAAAAATTAAGGACATTCATCAACTCCTGAAAGAAGAAACTCCAGCAGGGGATAACGGTTGGTATTGGCAGTGTGAGAGACATGCAAAAACTGCTAATTTCATCAAGGATGTATCGAAAGCTTGGGCAATAGCAGCAGATAATTTTACAGAAAATCCTACAGAATCGATTAGTTTACAGTGTCGGTATGCTCTGATTACGACATCTCTCAATAGCTTGGCTGGAAATATTTCTCCAGAGTTAATGGCAGCATTAGTTAAGAACAAAATTTGGACGCCAGCCCAGGCACTAGCTTATGTGCGACAGAGGAAAGATTCTTTTGGTCAAGCAAAGAGCTTGGAGGCAATTAGTGAGTATCTTCCCCCTTCTTTATTACCGGAAGCCTTAGATTGCGCCAGAGGGATTTCGGATGAATACTCCCGAGCCGATGCCTTAGAAACCTTAGCCCCCCACTTACCCGATCTGTTGTTACTCCAAGCCTTAGATTGCGCCAGAGGGATTTCGGATGAAAAAGACCGAGCAAAAGCCTTAGTCGCCTTAGCCCCCCACTTACCGGATGTGTTACCCCAAGCCTTAGATTGCGCCAGAGGGATTTCCGATGAGAAAGACCGAGCCGATGCCTTAGTGGCCTTAGCCCCCTACTTACCCGATGTGTTGTTACCCAAAGCCTTAGATTGCGCCAGAGGGATTAAGTATGAATACTACCGAGCCGATGCCTTAGTCGCCTTAGCCCCCCACTTACCGGATGTGTTACCTCAAGCCTTAGATTGCGCCAGAGGGATTAAGTATGAATACTACCGAGCTAATGCCTTAGTCGCCTTAGCCCCCCACTTACCGGAAGTGTTACCTCAAGCCTTAGATTGCGCCAGAGGGATTAAGTCTGAATCTTCCCGAGCATTAGCCTTAATCGGCTTAGCCCCCCACTGCCCGGAAGTGTTACCAGAAGCCTTAGATTGCGCCAGAGGGATTGAGTCTGAATTTCACCGAGCTAATACCTTAGCCGCCTTAGCCCCCCACTTACCCGATCTGTTGTTACCTCAAGCCTTAGATTGCGCCAGAGGGATTGAGTCTGAATTCTCCCGAGCTAATGCCTTAGCCGCCTTAGCCCCCCACTTACCCGATCTGTTGTTACCTCAAGCCTTAGATTGCGCCAGAGGGATTGAGTCTGAATTTCACCGAGCTAATACCTTAGAAGCCTTAGCCCCCCACTTACCCGATGTGTTGTTATCCCAAGCCTTAGATTGCGCCAGAGGGATTGAGTTTGAATACTCTCGAGCATTAATCTTAGTCGCCTTAGCCTCCCACTTGCCCGATGTGTTGCCAGAAGCCTTAGATTACGCCAGAGGCATTAAGTCTGAAGAAGGCCGAGCCGATGCCTTAGTCGCCTTAGCCCCCCACTTACCGGAAGTGTTACCTCAAGCCTTAGATTGCGCCAGAGGGATTTCCGATGAAAGATACCGAGCTAATGCCTTAGTCGCCTTAGCCCCCCACTTACCGGAAGTGTTACCTCAAGCCTTAGATTGCGCCAGAGGGATTAAGTATGAATACGACCGAGCATTACCCTTAATCGGCTTAGCCCCCCACTGCCCGGAAGTGTTACCAGAAGCCTTAGATTGCGCCAGAGCCATTCGGAATGAAGAAAACCGAGCCGATGCCTTAGTCGCCTTAGCCCCCCACTTACCGGATGTGTTGTTACCCCAAGCCTTAGATTGCGCCAGAGGGATTTCCGATGAAAGATACCGAGCTAATGCCTTACGAGCCTTAGCCCCCCACTTACCCCAAGTGTGGCCAGAAGCCTTAGATTGCGCCAGAGGGATTTCCAATGAATTCCACCGAGCCGATGCCTTAGTCGCCTTAGCCCCCCACTTCCCCGATGTGTTGTTACCCAAAGCCTTAGATTGCGCCAGAGGGATTGAGTCTGAATTCCACCGAGCCGATGCCTTAGTCGCCTTAGCCCCCCACTTACCAAATGTGTTGTTACCCCAAGCCTTAGATTGCGCCAGAGGGATTTCCAATGAATACCACCGAGCCAGAGCCTTAGTAGCCTTAGTCCCCCACTTACCCGATCTGTTACCAGAAGCCTTAGATTGCGCCAGAGGGATTTCCGATGAATCAGAACGAGCCTATGCCTTAACAGCCTTAGCCCCCCACTTAACCGATGTGTTGTTACCCCAAGCCTTAGATTGCGCCAGAGGGATTTCGTCTGAATACTGGCGAGCATTCGCCTTAATCGGCTTAGCCCCCCACTTACCCGATCTGTTACCGGAAGCCTTAGATTGCGCCATAGGGCTTGGGTATGAACCCCACCGAGCCGAGGCCGTAATTGCCTTAGCCCCCCACTTACCCGATGTGTTGTTACCCAAAGCCTTAGATTGCGCCATAGGGATTTCCCATGAATCCAAAGGAGCCTATGCCTTAGAAGCCTTAGCCCCCCACTTACCCGATGTGTTGTTACCCAAAGCCTTAGATTGCGCCAGAGGGATTGGGTCTGAATACCGGCGAGCCAAAGTATTACAGAACTTGATCAAGACCTTAACTCCTTCGTCAGTTGATTTTCCTCTTTGGCAACAAATTCTTGATTGTTTAGCTAGTCTAAAACGTGCCGATTTTCTTAAGAATCTTCCTCAATTAGCTCCTTTAATCATCAAGTTTGGGGGTATTGAAGCCCTAAGAGAAACGGTGGCAGGGGTTGAAGATGTTAGCGGATGGTGGAAGTAGGGAATTTAGAATTTAGAATGAAGAATGAAGAATGAAGAATGAAGAATGAAGAATGAAGAATGAAGAATGAAGAATTTAGAATTCGGTAGCCAGTATTGGGACAGTCTGTCCCGTAACTGTTCATAATTAACCAATTCATTATCAGTGTAGCTATGAGTGTAGTTATCCCTGACGATATTGTCCAAGCTAGCCAAATGACTGAGGAGAAATTCAAAATTGAAATTGCCCTGATGCTCTATAAACAAGACAAAATTAGCAGTGGCAAAGTCGGTTTTTGTACTCTTTAATTAAACGGTTATTTTTGAATAATTTAATAAAGGTAACTCTTTCCCTCTAGCTTGGTAATCTTCTACCAAAAGCTCTAACACGTCTTTAGCATGAGAGCCTCTTCGTAGCTGCTGCCATGGGTATGAGCATAGGGACCAAATTCTGGCAAACTAGCAATGTAGGTTTGGTCTTGCTCTGACCATTGAATTAAGATACTATAGTGGTTTTTCATCTATATTTATTTCTGTAAATTCTCTAAGTTTATGACTACATTTTTAACAGCTTTTTATTGGTATCTATAGCGGTTATAAATTAGGTAATGTACAGAGTTTCTGGTTTTATGCAACAGGGAGGATGGAACAGGTAATAGGGAATATAAAAGAGGAAACAGGGCAAAAATTTTGTGTACCTCATTAGGATCAAAACCGCTATATTTCTTAATGGTTGAGGTATAAAAATCTGGTTTTTAGGGAGTCGGCAACAAAAATTATCACTATTTCGACAGGGATTGCTATAGTGCGATCGCTCCCCCAATTTGTTATAATTATAACTATAGCAATTCTACGACTTGTGAGGTACAAATGTCTGGGTTTTAGGGAGCAGAGAATAGGAAAGAGGGAAGAGGGAAAACAATCCTGTGTACCTGATAGTTATGCAAACCGCCGTAATTTATGGGTATTATAAATTAATTTTGATAATTATTGTTACCTACTCCCTACTCCCTACTCCCTACTCCCTACTCCCTGTTCCCTTTGTTATATACTAATAGAGTCACTCTCTTGAACCCATCATGATTGCTGATAAAAGTCCAAATTACATTTCAAAAGAAAACTATCTATCCCAAGAAGACGAAAGTCCCATCAAACACGAGTATATTGATGGAGAAATCTATGCCATGGCTGGAGCCAGTGATGCCCATGTTACAATTGCCCTCAATCTGGCTTCAGCCTTAAGAAATCATGTAAGAGGCACTGGTTGTCGGGTTTATATAGCAGATATGAAAGCGTATATTGAAGCCGCCAATAGTTATTACTATCCTGATGTTATGGTGACTTGCGATACCAGAGATAAAGAATTGACCAATTATAAAAAATATCCGTGTTTAATTGTCGAAGTCTTATCTCCGAAAACCGAAGCCTTTGACCGGGGTGACAAATTTTATGACTATCAAAAATTAGACACATTGGTCGAATATGTCCTAATTAGCCAAGACCATCAACGTCTAGACTGCTTTCGCCGTAATGCCCAGGGAATTTGGACATTACAATTTTATGATCCAGGTACTGAAATTAACCTAGAAAGTGTAGATTTTCGTAGCAGTATTGAGGCTTTGTATGAAGATGTCACGTAAGCGGTCAGCGCTCAGCAGTCAGCAGTTAGCTTAAGCTGGTTTTCATTTAAATTCTATTGTTATGACAGCATTACAAAATTGATAATCCTAGGGTGGGCAGTGCCTAGTAATGGGATTGGCCTTTCGGCCACGCTACGCGAACGCTAGCTATTATTATTGGTTTCAATCACTGCCCACCCTACCTAACTATGAAATTAAATAAAGAGCAACTTATCAGGTAATAGCTAACGGCTAAACTAAGGAAAAACCTAACAATAAATTAAATATAATTTAGTGAAAAAATTGTCAAAATAAATAGTTGTAAATAAATGTAAAAATAATTATTTAGCCCTGGCATTTTTTCTAGAATTTATGTATAGTATAGAAAGTAAAGACGGATACTAATAACCGCGCTGGATATGCCCGTTAACCATCCCCAGCGCGGCTTTCCTCCCACCTAAATAGGAGCTACTTCCATCATGGCATCAAAAAATCACGATTATCTATCCTGCCCTGGAATGGGCAGTGGAATGGGCAGTGGAATGGGCATCTTGGTGGAACTGGCATCTTGCCAGTGACCGGAATGGGCATCTTGCCAGTGACCGGAATAGGCATCTGTGGAATGGGCATCTGTGGAATGGGCATCTTGGTGGAACTGGCATCTTGCCAGTGACCGGAATGGGCATCTTGCTGTGGAACTGGCATCTTGCCAGTGACCGGAATGGGCATCTGTGGAATGGGCATCTTGGTGGAACTGGCATCTTGCCAGTGACAATTTCCCGACGGGCTGTTCCAACCAGGCGCGAAGAGGCGGAAAATCAGGGCAAGCCTTGTGGTGGTGCGTTACGGGGCTACTGGCTACGAAGTTGAATATGATGGCAAGGCGCGCCCCTAACGCACCCTAAGCACTGAATGCGATGGCCTTTCGGCCACCCTAAGCGATTGGCCGTAGGCCACGCTACGCGATCGCAAACTGCTGAAACCTAACCAGATTTGATGTAATATTTCCCCTATTACAAATTTAAGTGCTTATGGGTGGAATAATGCAAAACTCCCCTTTGAATTAAGAATTTAGAATGCCCGAATTTAGAATTTGGAATTCTACATTCTGCATTCTACATTCTGCATTCTGACAGACAACCTTGGCCAAAAGGCCACGCAATCGCGTTCAACCTGTAACCTACCCTACGGGAACGCCAAAGGCGAACAACCAAATAACCTTCAACCCACCCGACTCAAACCCCTTGGGCGAACAACCTTAAAAAAAAAATGGATAAATTCATCTAATATTCATATAAATTTAATCTATTTTTGAATAAAATTCAGGAATATTGAAAGACTAGTTATAGTCTCTATCGGGACTATTATAATGTCTGGATTTTCGGTATGATTATTTTTAATTAAGCAACGAAAAATTCTTCAGTTTTGTCAAAGGTATTGTAGGATGTAGTTTGGAATAAAACCCTAAACTACCAAGGCTTTTTTTGATCTGTTAGTGCTTGTTGAACTGTAGCAACACGACTACCTCACTATGACCCAATTGAATTATTGGTTGAAATCCTTAGGAATGCTAACTGTAGCTGTGCTGACTACGGTAACTCCTATTACTTCCAGGAAAGCTAGCGCTAGAACAGTTGCGGACTTAAGACAAGAGGGAAAATCTCTGGAAATTTCTGTGCTTCCTCCAGACACAGATCCAGATTCCATTAAAATCCCTGTTCCTCCTCCGGAAACGAACAAGAATGGCATTTGTCCGGAGTTTCTGCCACCAGTGATTGACTCGATTATCGATCATCCTTCCTTGGCGAGAGGGAAATGGGGGATTTTGGTTGAATCATTATCAGAAGAAAAGATTTTCTACAGCCACAATGCTAATCAATACTTTATCCCTGCTTCTAACATCAAACTATTAACTACAGCAGCAGCATTAAACAAGCTTCATCCCAATACTCCGATTCGCTCTAAGTCAATGGAAGAATGGGTGAAGATAACGAATCTAAAAAGCAACAATAGCTATGCTGATACCTTATTGCGCTATATTGGCGGGTCGGAAGCAGTGCAGGATGCTTTGGCAGAATTGGGAGTTGACCCTAATAGTTATCGACTGGCAGATGGGTCTGGCTTATCCCGGAAAAATTTAGCAACTCCGGAGGTATTTGTAACTACTCTCAAAGGGATGAGTGACGCC
This sequence comes from Moorena sp. SIOASIH, assembly GCF_010671925.1. Lineage (GTDB taxonomy): Bacteria > Cyanobacteriota > Cyanobacteriia > Cyanobacteriales > Coleofasciculaceae > Moorena. The sequence goes on from NZ_JAAHIH010000004.1 coordinate 1,195,569, forward strand.
AATAATAACGAAGTTTTCCTGGCTTCGTTACCGGTTGCGGGAGTGAGCGGTACCCTCAAAAATCGGTTGCGTCATCCCTCTACACAAACCAAAGTTCAAGCCAAAACTGGCACCCTCAGAGGAGTAAAAGCTCTGTCTGGATATCTAGAACATCCCGATTACGGAACTATTGTGTTTAGCATCATGGTTAATCAACCATCCCAATCAGGCAAAGTCTTAGAAAAAGGAATTGATCAGATCGTTCTGCGCTTAACTCAGCTGATGCCTTGTAGTTGATAGAGAGTGTGGGGAGATGGGGAGATGGGGAGATGGGGAGATGGGGAGATGGGGAGATGGGGAGATGGGGAGATGGGGAGTGTGTGCGGGAGGTGAGATCAGCAACTGGTGTAGGCAAAGTCTATGGCCTCTTGCCTCTTGCCTCTTGCCTCTTGCCTCTTGTTTATTGCCTCTTGCCTCTTGCCTCTTGCCTCTTGCCTCTTGCCTCTTGCCTCTTGCCTATTCCCTCTTGCCTCTTGCTTTCAACAATCCGATCAAAATACCAATTCAATCCCGGAGCGAGCAAGCTATGGAACCGGCCTAGTAATCTCATCTCGAATCCTGGCATGATCCCAAACTGCTTTTTCTCAATACCTCGTACAATCTGATTCGCTACAGCAGTTGCACTCCACATCTGGGCACTGCCAGTAATCATCTTAGTTTCCAGGGGCTTGGTTTTATTTTCTGCTTCCAGTTGTGGGGTATCGGTATCGGGAGGATAGACAATAGAAACATGAATTCCTTGGGGCTTTAACTCACCCCGCAAGGATTCCGCTAAACCCCGCAGGGCAAATTTACTGGGACTGTAAGGGGTATAGCCATAAATACCAATCAGTCCAGCACCGGAAGATAGCAGTACAATATGACCCTTGTGTTGCTGTACCATGCTGGGTAGTACTGCTTTAATAGCATAGAGGGAACCAAAATAGTTAACTGCCATGGTTTGTTCAAATACCTCTATGGGCAGCTCTTGGAAGTAACCAGGATGAGCAATACCAGCGCTAGTGATTAATAGGTCAGCCGGACCGATTTGATCAATTGCTTGCTCAATGGCTGCTTCTACCTGTATCTGCTGGGAAACATCAGCAGAAATAGTTAGAATTTTTGCTTGCGGATGCGTTCCCATCCCTTCAATCTCGACTTTAGCCTGCTCTAGCTTGGCTGCATCCCTAGCAATCAAGGTCAGATTAGCTCCCTTCTGGGCTAATAATTTGGCAGTGGCTTTGCCAATCCCACTGGAGCCCCCTGTGATAATAGCGTGCTGTTGATTGAAGGTCATGGTTGAGTCTATAGGGAACAGGGAACAGGGAATAGGGAATAGGGAACAGGAAACAGGGAGTCGGGAATCGGGAATCGGGAATCGGGAATCGGGGGTGTTGGGTCAATCTTGGAATGAATTAGGAGTAGAGTGGGCATCCTGCACGCGCGAAAATATTGATAACAGGCAAGATGCCCATTCCATAGAGAACGGGCAAGATGCCCATTCCACAGATGCCCATTCTACAGGTGCGACCCAAGGCCGGGGAACCCGGCCATTGGAAAGCGCACCTAATGACTCTTAAAATCATTCCATTATTAAGCAAGGCCCTCTACTCCCTACTCCCTACTCCCTACTCCCTACTCCCTTAAACTGAATTATGCGATCGCGGATTCGCTTACCGCCACTTCCTCATTCTTAGCCGGTAAAGGTGCTGGTTTATTAGTCATAAATTCAGCCAGCTGAGCCTCTATTTGGTCACGAACAATTTGGCGATATTCGAGGAAGTGTTCCGCGTAGGCACAAACCACAAAGAAAGAGCCCACAACTTTCGGTTTCTGCTGAATCAGCTTAAACAGACTATTCCAGAAAGTCCAGCGGGTCTTACGAAGAAACCCTTGTCGCCAGCATAGGGTTAGTAGCGCCCGGATAGTTATCCAATCGATCCGACGAGGTACAGCATGCCTCGGTAGACCAAGCTTCATAAAGTGGTTGTAGGTGCGGTTTAAAAATCGCTCTGGGTCATACAGAGTCCAAAACGCCTCCACATATTCACGAGCAATTTCTTCCACTGGCCGAGTTGGAACAAAATTGATCAAAGTGGTTTGGTTAATATTAGCCCCACCATCGAGAAGTCGTCCTTCTTTTTCAAGGCGATGCCACAGAGCAGTATTAGGCAATGCCTGCAACATACTAAACAAGGCAATAGGAATCGACGTTTTCTCAATAAACTGGACAATGCGATCGCCTGCGCCTGGTTTTTCGCCATCAAAGCCCATGATAAACCCAGCCATCACCCTCAGACCTGCATTGGTAATGGCATCCACCGATTCACTCAGAGAATCCCGAGTATTTTGGAACTTTTTAGTCAGGGTAAGGCTGTCTTCATCAGGAGTTTCAATGCCCAAAAAGACCACTTTAAAATTACAATCGACCATCAGGTCCATCAGTTCTTGGTCTTGAGCCAAATCCACTGAAGCTTCGGTGATAAAGCTAAAAGGATACTCATGTTCAGCCATCCAGACCTTCATGGCTTTCAGCAGAATCTTGACATTGCGCTTATTGCCAATAAAGTTATCATCGACTAGAAAAATCCCCCCTTGGAAATTCAGTTCTAAGAGGCGTTCTAGTTCAGCTAACAACTGCTCTGGAGCTTTAGTACGGGGTTTGCGACCGTAGAGGACAATAATATCGCAGAATTCGCACTGAAATGGACAGCCCCGAGAGAACTGGATTGCCATAGTGTCATAGGCTTCGAGGTCCAGAAGATCAAAGCGGGGGATTGGGGTTTCCGTAACATCCGGCTTCTCACCATTAGCACGGAAAACCCCTTCACTCTCGCCCCGTTCAATGGCTGAGACAAACATTGGTAGGGTAATTTCCCCTTCATCCAAAATCAAGTAATCTGCCCCAGCCGCTTCCGGTTCGTGGGGTGAGGTGGTCGGGTAAGGACCACCCACGGCTACCTTTTTCCCACGGCGCTTAGCTTCCTGAATTTGCTCAAGAAAATCCTTTTTCTGGACGATCATACCTGAGATAATCACCATCTCAGCCCAATCCCATTCTGCCTCCGTTACCTCAGATACATTGCGGTCAACCAGTTTAAAGGACCATGTCTGAGGTAATATCGCTGCTACTGTCACCAAACCTAGGGGTGGCATCAGTGCCTTGCGATTCACCAACTCAATGGTTTTCTCCATTGACCAGAAACTTTTCGGAAACAGAGGATATAGCAGTAAAACTCGCATAAGTGGCACCTGAAACGATAGTTAGGTTTTCCGGAATTGATTTATCAGAATGTATCAATTGATCACAGCTGGCTTAACTTAACCAGAGTTGGAAAGATGTCGTTGGCGGATTACCTGTCAGCCACTAACTATTAGGTTAGGTAAATATTAGGTAGGTAACGGGGTGGGAGACTATTCCCCAGTTAGTTAGTTGCTAAGGCTTGCTAATATATATAGTCTGATCCCCGAGTTAATTTCCACTCAATCCGCCAACGGGGTTTGTAATCTGTAAGTTGCCAGTTTTCCCTTAGATTTACCTGTCAGTAGTTATACTTAGCACCGGCCTAAACTGAGAGTTACCCCTTGTTAAGGGATCATCAATAAGCTCAGGTTATGACCGTGTGCAGTATAGTTACTATCAGATAGTTACTCTTAGTTACTCTAAGGATGATGTCTGGGTACTATCGTCCTGCTGAAGCTTTGCTACTTCTTGAGCCAGGGTGTTCACCGTAAAGCGAATTTGCTCCTCCGTATGGTTACAGGTGATAAAGAAGCGCAGGCGGGCAGCATTTTGCGGCACCGATGGATAGAACATAAACGGGACATTGATACCACGCTTAAACAGATTCTGAGAGAGTTGCACCGACTTCAAGGCATCTCCCACAATAATTGGAATCACCGGAGAATCTTTACTCGTCCCTGTGTTGAGTCCCTGTTTCTGGGCTAATTCCAGGAAAAGTTTAGCTCGCTGGTGCAACAGTGCAACTCGCTCTGGTTCTGCCTTGAGTAGCCTTATGGAAGCCAGCACGGAGGCTGCATTAGGGGGAGCTATGCCAACACTATAGACAAATCCCGGGGAGGTATACTTGAGGTATTCTACCACAGCAGCGCAACCAGCAATATAGCCACCGCAGCTAGCAAATGACTTGCTGAGGGTACCCATCCACAAATCTACATCAGCGGGATCAACCCCACAGAACTCACCAACCCCTCGACCATGTTTGCCCAGTACCCCGATGGAGTGAGCTTCATCTACCATCAGGAAAGCTTTGTGGCGTTTCTTGACTGCAATAAACTGGGGCAAGTCGGGAATGTCACCATCAGTACTGTAAACCCCTTCGATCACAATCAGTACCCGTTGATATTGGTGACGACGCTCCTGGAGTATTTTATCCAATGCCTGACAGTCATTATGAGGAAAAGCAATAATGCTCGCTCCCGACAGGATGCATCCCTGCAAAATACTGTTGTGGCTCAGAGAATCATGTAAGATTAGGTCGTTTTTGCCAAATAGATGACTAATAGTAGTTACGTTAGTAGCATGACCGCCCACATAGACGATACTATCCTCAGTACCAATAAACTCAGCAATTTCTTTTTCTAGCTCTCGATGTAAGGGTTTTTCCCCTGACAACAGACGACTAGCACAGGCAGAGGTACCATAAAGATCTATGGCATCCTTTGCTGCTTGAGATATCACTGGGTCACCACACATCCCCAGATAATTATAAGTGGCATAATTAATCAATTCCCTGCCACCAATCTGTGTGGTATTGTTTACCACCCGTTCTTGGGGGGTAAAGAAGGGGTTGTTGACCCCCAGCGCTTTGATTTCCTCCTGTTGCAATTGCAGTTTGCGGTATTCTGGATATAGGTGGAAATGGTGGTATTCCGGTGGGATATCTTGGTTGTCTAACTTTTCTGCATCTTGATTTGGGATTAGACCGTTTTTGGCCGATATATGACCATTCGTTTCCGGTATTGACCTCCCTGACGAGGTTTCTAGGTGAGCTTGTGAGTTTCCTGTTGGTTGTTTAGCAACGTATTCCGCCAAATACTCAGCCAATGCCTCAATATTGTCGTGATCCCATAAAAGCGTTGGGGAAAGCCGATGTCCAAGGAAATTCTCCAGCTCTCCGGATAAGTTAACAGCTTCAATAGAATTCAAACCATAATCGGTAAAATCCCGATGAATATCGATTTCTTGGGCATCCAGCTCAAGTACTTCTGCTAGCTTGGACACTAACCAAGTGGCAATGCTTGATGCTTGAGATAATTTTGGGGAACTGACGGTAGATTTGTGATCACTCGTAACCACAGTGGCCGGTGAGCTTTCTTTCCCGTTCCAGACCTGGTTCAACAATTCCATGTTGCACTCCTTCACCACACTAAAAGATTAGATCACCCAACTGCAGTTAATGGCACTGGGTGATCGTCTGCCCTTACCCCTCCATGACTTTTAGATCATTGAGCCTAGTTGTGAACCTTCAACAGCTAATAATGTTCTAAACAGAGATTATGCCTCTATTTCGGTCTTGTTGTCACTCTTGAAGCCAATGAATTGCTATTTTTGGGGTTGACTTGATGGTTATTTTGCCATGATCTACTAAAACTTGTGAAAAATTATATCAATCAAGTCAAGTCTACCCTCTTGCGCCGATAGCGTTTGACAGGTAAGCTATTTTGCATCGAAAAATCTGTTTCTTGACACTCCCCGGTCATTAGACGCGGGGATTCTTAGATCAACGAACCGCCGTAAACCGCCGAGTTCCCATTTCTGACGCCGCCAAAAAACAGGACAGTACAAAACCCGCGAATCCGTGAAAACACCAAATTCCCAGTCAATTCACGACAGACCTAGAGGGCAGTTCTCCTTAAGCGTATCGGCTAAGCCGACGCTACGCGAACGAGTACTTACTGGAAGTGCCTTAAAGAGTCCGTTTCCCTTCCTTTCCTCAAGTTTCGGTGTGCCCCACCTTACTTTGTTTTATCTCAAAGGTGATTGTTCTAGGTTCACACGCCAACTGCTAATTGACGGTTGGGTTTTTAAGGAGGAGTTTCCCTACCCTCCGGGCATTACTACTTTATGGGCAATCAATTGCGGGTCTCTCTCCCGGTTGAGCCAACGGTTTTACAGCCTGTACCCATGCTTTATTCTACATCGGCGTGATGATGATTCCGGATTTCCCGGGAATATTTTCCCAAGGCGGCTAAAGCCGCTGTGACTCTTCATCCCCGCGTTTAAAAACGCGGGGATGAAGAGTTGTACGTCCCCTCGTAAGATGCAGATTTTGTTGATTGGGTCTGGTAACTTCGCCTCTAGGCTTGGTATGAGGGGAAACAAAGCAGGGATAATTCGCGATCGCATAATGGCAAACCATAAAGCTAAATACTCCAACTTAGTCGATCTCGTGGTCGATAGAGCGCTAAACCAACCTAACCAAATTGCTTACACTTTCCTAGCAGACGGGGAAACAGAATCTGGTCATCTGACCTATCAACAGTTAGATCAACAGGCCAGAGCCATTGCTGCTCAGCTACAGTCTCTAGTTGCCAGGGGTTCCCGTGCCTTATTAGTCTACCCCTATACCGCTGGTTTAGAGTTCATTGCCGCTTTCTTTGGATGTCTGTATGCCTCGGTTGTAGCAGTCACCGCTAATCCCCCCCGGTCTAAACAGGCTATTGCCCAATTACAGCAGCGGGTCATTTCTTCCCAAGCCACAGTAGCCCTTACTACCACAGACCTCTGGAAAAGAATCCAGCAGCAGTGTAGCTCGAATCCAGAATTAGCCCCAACCTTAACTGAACTGTCTTGGATAGAAAGCAATGAAATTTCCCAGTCTCTAGCATCAGACTGGATTGAAACCGAGCGCCCAGATCAGGATAGCTTAGCGTTTTTACAGTACACCTCAGGGTCTACCGGTAAGCCAAAAGGGGTAATGGTGACCCATGGCAATATCCTGCACAATTCAGCCTTGATCTATCAGTGCTTCGAGCATACCCTGAATAGTCAAGGAGTAATCTGGTTACCCTTGTTTCATGATATGGGGTTGATTGGTGGTGTGATCCAGCCCATCTATGGCAGATTTCCCGTTACACTCATGTCACCAGTAGCCTTAATACAGAAACCAGTTTGCTGGCTGCAAGGGATTTCACGCTATAAAGCCACCACCAGTGGTGGTCCCAATTTTGCCTATGACCTATTGTGTCGCCAGGTGACTTCGGAACAGATAGAAACTCTAGACCTCAGCAGTTGGGAAGTAGCGTTTTCCGGTGCTGAACCGATTCGAGCCGAAACCCTAGAACGGTTTGCCGAGACCTTTGCCCCTTGTGGGTTTAGAGCAGAAGCATTTTACCCCTGCTACGGTATGGCTGAAACCACATTATTTATTTCCGGGGGATTGAAAGCTAACCCTCCGGTGATTAAGTATGTCGAGCAAGGTGCCTTAGGAGAAAATCAGGTGGTAGTTGCTACAAAAGACCAACAGGGAACACAAGGGATTGTCAGCTGTGGTCAGCCCTGGTTGGGTGATCACGTGGTAATTGTTGACCCGGAAACCTTAATAGAGTGTCCAGAAAATAAAGTCGGGGAAATTTGGGTATCTGGTAATGGTGTCGGCAAGGGCTATTGGAATCAACCAGAGGAAACAGAACGCACATTTGGTGCCTATATAAAAGACACCGGCACTGGACCATTTCTGCGCACCGGAGACTTAGGATTCCTACAAGATGGGGAACTCTTTATAACCGGTCGCCTCAAAGAATTGATGATCCTCTGGGGCAACAACCGCTATCCCCAGCATATTGAAGCAACTGTTGAGAAGAGTCATCCAGCCCTGCGACCCAACGCTAGTGCAGCGTTTTCCGTGGATTTAGAAGGAGAAGAACGATTAGTTATTGCTCAAGAGATCAAGCGAAGTTACCTTAAACACTTAGTAGTTGATGAAGTAGTCGCAGCCATTCGTCAAGCAGTAGCCCAAGAGCATATTGCCGATGTTTATGGGATTGTGCTGCTGAAAACCGGAAGTATTCCCAAAACCTCTAGTGGTAAGATTAAACGTCGGGAATGTCGGCTGCGATTTCTTGATGGCACTTTAGAAGCAGTAGGTGAATGGCGACAGAGTCAACTTCAGCAGCGTAGTATTACCGATCTGTTGAGTCAGTTGAATGTTGGTGGCTCAGAATCCTAACGTTGTTATTCGGTCAGCTATCAGCGTGTCGCGTATCAGCGTGTCGCGTATCAGCGTGTCGCGTATCAGCTTATGGGTTACTTCACAGTGCTTTTGGTCTGTGCCAGTCTACTGTTCGCGTAGCGTGCGCGTAGCGTAATCGGTGATGCGCGAATAAGCTATGCAGTGGCCTGACAGGGGTTTCCACTGACTGCTGACTACTGACTGCTGAATGCTTACGTTATTGGAATTCTTAAATGTGTTAAAGATTACCAATCACCAGTTACTAATTCCGAATGAATTTTTTTAGCAACCAGTAAAAAAAATAATTAGGTATGGTAAAATATCCCTCTAAGCGCAGCTAATTTAATTAACTATGAAACGTTCTTTAGAGGCTCTTAGGGAAAAAGCCAGAAATTTCCTGATCTATGGTATTGGTAAAACACTTATCTACAAGTTGGAAAAGCTAATTACTAATTATTCATTAATTGGTAATTCAACCTTCTTTGAGCCTGACCAATTTAATTGGGTGGAAGAGTTAGAATCTCAATCGATTACGATTCGCCAAGAGCTCGATCAAGTCTTGAAATATAGAGATAGTCTACCCACCTTCCAAGATATTTCCCCAGACCAGGGAGATTATGTCAGTACAGATAATCGGTGGAAAACCTATGGTTTTTATGGCTATGGAATTAAATCTAAACAAAATTGTAAAAAATGTCCGGAAACTACTCGTATTATCGAAAAAATTCCAGGTATGAAAACGGCATTTTTTTCAATCCTATTACCAGGTAAGCATATCCCTGAACACAGGGGACCTTATAAAGGGGTAATCAGATGTCTTCTAGGATTACGTGTTCCTGAACCAAAGGAAAATTGTCGGATTCGTGTTGGTAACGACATTCGCTATTGGGAAGAAGGAAAAGCGATGATATTTGATGATACCTTCCCCCATGAGGTATGGAATGAAACCGATGGAATCCGGGTGGTTTTATTTCTAGATATTGTTAGACCCCTCCGTTTTCCTGCTTCATGGATTAATCAATTATTTATTCAAGTAATTGCTTGGTCACCCTACGTTCAAGATGCTATGGCTAATCAGAAGAAATGGGAAAAACGTTTAGATAAGGTGTTTGCTGGCTCTTGAAGAAATAGGGAATAGGGAATAGGGAATAGGGAATAGGGAATAAGGAATAGCGATGCATCGCTTTTATCGTACTTCCTGAATCAAGACTGCAGAGGTAAAAATAATTTTTTACCTTTTCTTTGTTACCTTTTCTTTCTTTCCTGCTCCCTACGAGGTACACAGGTTTTTTACCCTCTTACCTTTGATCTCCTACATCTTATGTCTTTACTTCTTCCTGCTCCCTACTCCCTGCTCCCTACTCCCTGCTCCCTATTCCCTATTCCCAGATCCGCTGTTCCCTGTTCCCTTTACTATATGACAAACGATTTTGATGCCATCATCATTGGTAGCGGAGCTGGTGGAGGAACTGTTGCGTTGGCGCTAGCTAAAGCTGGTAAGCAGGTTTTACTGGTTGAGCGTGGTAACCGATTCACTGACAGTGAACCTTACCAGGACGAGCAACGAATGCTGATCGACATGGCAGCTTTTGATGACCGCACCATCGAGGTCAATGGGCGCAATACCCGGGTGTTTATTGGCGGAATTCTTGGTGGTGGGACTTCTCTGTATGGTGCAGTGTTGATGCGTCCGAGCCGCCATGATTTCCATCCTGGCAAGTACTATAGTGAATGGCTACCACGTCACCTCTGGGATTGGCCAATTACTTATGATCAGCTCTCACCCTATTTCGATCAGGCGGAGTCATTATTCCATGTTGCTGGAGATGATCCTAATAAAATCCTCCATCTAGAAACACCAGCCCACAGCTATCCGGCCAAAACTCCTCCCCTTGAGCCGATCAATCAGAAATTGGAGCGGGCGATTGAGAAAGCGGGATTTACTCCCTTCCACTTACCCCTGGGCATCGACTTTAACCGTTGCCTTCGCTGTCCCAAATGTCCAGGCTACTACTGCCCCAATGACTCTCGTGCTTCGACGTTGGTATGTGCTATTGATGGAGCCGTCAGCAATTACCATCTCCAGGTAAAAACTAATACAGAAGCAGACTGCTTGGTGACCAACGGTAAGGGTAAGGTGCTTGGTGTAAAACTTCGCTGGCGCGATACGGGTAAAATTGAGACGCTTAAAGCTAAAACCTATATTATAGCAGCTGGAGCCATCGGTAGCCCAGTAATCCTGATCAAATCTGGCTTAACTGGTCGTAGTGGTCAAGTTGGCAGAAATTATATGTACCATTGTGGTGCTTTGGGGGCTGGGTTGTTTAGCAAACCTACCGGTGGCGCAGATACCTTCATCAAGCAGTTAGGGTTCACGGATCTTTATTTTGGTTCAGAAGATTTTCCCCATAAGCTCGGGTATTCCCAAACCTTGCCAATCCCTGGGCATCTGAGCATACAAGAAAATTTACCGGTACCAATTCCAGATGCGATCGCAAAATTCCTACTCAAACGGATGCTGGCGATGACAGGATTTGTCGAAGACTTGCCCCAACCCGAAAACAGGGTAGAGGTTAGCAACACAGGAGCGATCCATCTAGTCCACAAATTTCATCCTTACGATATTTACCGTTCCCGTTACTACATGGGCCAGCTCAAGAAAGTGATGGGCCATGCTGGGGTAGTATTCATGTTTGGTGCCACCGGGGATAAAGATGATCGCCATACCGCCCATCAAGTGGGCACCACACGTTTTGGAACCGATCCCAAAACATCAGTGCTTGACCCATACTGCCGTTTGCACGATCATGACAATGTATTTGTTGTGGATGGTGGATTTATGCCAACCTCGTTGGGGGTTAGTCCTGCTTTAACCATTGTAGCTAATGCACTGCGAGTGGCAGATTATATTAAGGAGACTTGTTAGCATGAAAACTGTTGTAATCACAGGAATTTCCGGCACCCTCGGCAGTGCGTTAGGTCAAGAGTATATCAATCGTGGTTGGCAAGTAGTCGGTGTCACCCGTCAAGAAACCCTCGAAGGTAACTATTTCAATACATTGTGTGTGTCTCAACAACAAACCCTTGAAGATGCCCAAAGGTTGCTTGAGTATGACCCCGATGTGATCATCCTGAATGCAGGACAAATCGAAACTGAGGTAGGGGATGGAGGAGTGCCACTGGTTGAGATCGTAGAATCGATGAATCGCGTTAACTACAGTTGGCCAGCATTGGTAGCTCTTGAAGCAGCCAATCTCAAGCGCGAGCGACCCCTGGATGTTGTTGCTATTGGTTCGATTGCAGATGGTAGCCCTTCTTGTTTTGGTCCAGTCTATCATTCTGGTAAAATCGCTTTGCACTATTACTGGTCAGGTGTTGGACCAATCGTTTACCACGCCAGCAATCATCAAATTCGGATGAGGCTTTATCGTCCTGGTGTGATCAGCGGTCCCTTGGCTTGGGCACCAGTGAACCGTCTCAATGAAAAAGGTTATAAAATCCGAGCCAACCGAGTCAATTCTGCTCCTCCTGCTGAAAAAGTGGCTAATACAATCGCCAGCTGGATTGAGAAAAACAAAGAATGGGTGGGAACTTATGATGAGCCTTTTAGCTTTAAAATATTCAAATACCTCTTTGCTTTGTTCCCCAATTTATTTTACAAACTACAGTTGTTTGGATGGCCTCGGGGCAGCAAATTTGTCTAAGTAGGTCTAAGTAGGAAATAGTGAATTTCCTCCAAGAGTTTGGGGGTAAAGATTCAGCTATCAGCGTGTCGCGTATCAGCGTGTCGCGTATCAGCGGTCATGGTAAAGGTGGGTAGTGTTAATAATTGATGGATTCTTGCATAAACTACTACTATTTATTTGAAAAATTCCAGTAAAATGAATTATGATTTCTCGAAGCTACTGAATTATGAATCTTCAAGAGCAGGATAGTTGGTTATGTCGGAATTAGGCTAAAGTAATGTAAGCTATCAGCGTGTCGCGTATCAGCGTGTCGCGTATCAGCCAAAAGCCAAGGCCAAAAGCCACGCTACGGGAACAGTTTATGGGTTAGGTCACAGCGTCGAAGTCTGTGCCACTATACTTTTTTGAATAAAATAAGCTGACAGCTGACAGCTGACGGCTGAATGCTGACGGCTGAATGCTTACAAAGTAATAAGTTGTTTTGTGTAAGTTGTTGAGTGCAGGGGTAAAAGGTGTCACAAACTATTCTCCAAGCAGCCACGTTAGTTGATATCCTGCGCTACAGAGCAGTTAACCAGCCAGATGCGATCGCATATACCTTTTTGGTGGATGGAGAAACCGAACAGGTCAGTCTGACTTACCAACAGTTGGAGCAAAAAGCCCAAGCGATCGCGTTTCACCTGCAATCAATATATTCCCAAGGAGAAACTGCCCTACTCCTTTATCCCCCTGGTCTAGACTATATTTGTGCATTTTTCGGGTGTCTGTACGCTGGGGTTGTAGCTGTCCCCGCTTATCCTCCTAGACCCAACCGCTCCCTTGTCCGTGTTCAGGCAATTGTCAAAGATTCCCTGGCAAGGGTAGCCCTAACTACCCAAGCAATCCTGTCTAATTTAGAGCGACGGTTTACTCAGGCTCCAGAACTCAAGACACTGCAGTGGGTAGCCACAGAAAACATCAACGGCAACTTAGCTCAATCATGGCAGCAACCAGCTATAGATGGTTGCACCCTAGCTTTTATCCAATACACCTCTGGTTCAACCGCTCAGCCAAAGGGAGTGATGATTAGCCACAGCAATCTAGTCCATAATTCAGCTGCTATCTATCAGTATTTTGAGCACACCGACCACAGCAGTGTGGTGAGTTGGTTGCCGATGTACCATGACATGGGTCTGATTGGTGGCATACTCCAACCTCTATACGGCGGTTTTCCAGCTACTCTGATGTCCCCGTTGATGTTTTTGCAAAGTCCAATCCGCTGGTTAAAAGCAATTTCCCACTATCGAGCCACCAGCAGTGGAGGACCAAACTTTGGTTACGACTTATGCGTACGCAAAATCAAGCCGGAACAACTAACAAACTTGGATTTGAGTAGTTGGGACATTGCCTTTAACGGAGCTGAGCCCATTAACTCCGCCATCTTGGAGCGGTTTGCCACTAAATTTGAGTCCTGTGGCTTCCGCCGAGAAGCATTCTACCCTTGCTATGGCATGGCTGAAGCCACCTTAATGGTTTCTGGTGGTCTCAAAAGCGCCCCAATTGTCTTAAAAACAGTTGAGGGGGCAGCACTGGAGCAAAATCAGGTTGTCTCAGCTAGTGTTGAGCAAGAAGGTACCCTTACCATAGTAGGCTGTGGTCAAAGTCTGCCAGACCAGCAGATTGTAATTGTCCATCCTGAAACCTTGACCCCATGTGACCCCGGAGACGTCGGAGAAATCTGGGTATCAGGACCAAGCATTGCCCAAGGTTACTGGAATCAACCGGCAACAACAGAACGGAACTTTCGCGTAACTCTAGCATCAATGGGGGAAAAGCCATTTCTACGCACGGGTGACTTGGGATTCATGCTCGACGGTGAATTATTTATTACTGGTCGTCTGAAGGATCTGATCATTATCAATGGTCGTAACCACTATCCCCAAGATATTGAATGGACCGTAGAAAACACCCACTCCTTGCTCAGACCCACGTGTTCGGCAGGATTTTCGGTAAATATTGCTGGTGAAGAACAGTTAGTGGTGATTGCTGAGGTAGAACGTAGCTATTGGAAATCTACTCGGCTAGCTACTTCTGACCCTGGCAATGGCGCGAAAGACCATGCCCTTGATACCAAGGAGTTAATTCGGTTAATCCGACGAGCAGTCTTACAACATCACGATTTGCAGGTTCATACTGCTCTGTTACTCAAACCAGGTACTATTCCCAAAACCTCTAGTGGTAAGATTCAGCGTCATGCCTGTCGCCAGAGTTTTCTGGCTGCAACTCTGGAGGTTATAGAATGATAGGGATTAGGCTATTGGCTTTAGGCACCCTTAACCATTAAGATAACACCATTAAGATAACACCATTAAGATAACACCTTGCCCTAAGCCTCAAAACTTCCTGAACAGACTGCTTACAGCGTGGAAGTAAAGGTTAACAGATGTTTATTTTCCCTGTTCCCTTGAAACCCCAGATGAGAGTTATAGCAGTCGCCAGGGCAGTTAGGACATGACAAAAGTCTCAAACCTAAGTAAGCGCAAGAGTTTGACTTCTGACTTCTGACTTCTGACTTTTGACTTCTGCTATATGTCCTAAAGTATACTTTCCTTGATAGAATTTAACAATTTTGTAACACTTTCGGATAGAATAAGGCATCAGTGGCGTTTATGAGTAGTTGCAGTACATAGCATATGTCGGAGAATTCCTGGTCAGAAAAAGCGCCAAGCCAAGATCTGAACCAACTTGGCTCTATGCTGTCTAACTTGTCAGAGGAAGAGTTTGAAACTAGCTTACTTTTCCAGGGACTAGAAGGACGCCGACGCAAAGCAGCTTTAGTGTTAACCATAGTGTGGTGCATAACAATAGCACTGCATTTGGTGTCTTGGGGGATCTGGGTGAGCTTGAGCTTAACAACGATATTAGGAATTCATTCCCTACGGTGCTTTCTGGCTCGACCGTTAAAAACCCCTCAACCCTGTTTAGATGAGGAGAAAGACGATTTTCCCTTTGTGTCTCTGCTAGTAGCAGCAAAAAATGAAGAAAGTGTGATCAGTAATTTAGTTAAGTCTCTGTGTCAATTAGACTACCCCAAAAATCAGTATGAACTGTGGGTAATTGACGATTACAGTACTGACCAAACACCAGAAATATTAGATAAGTTAGCAGCAACATACGACCAGTTGAAGGTACTGCACCGGAGTGCTAATGCCGGGGGAGGGAAATCAGGGGCACTCAACCAGGTACTTGGTTTAACCAAAGGCGAGATTGTAGCAGTATTTGATGCAGATGCTAAAGTTCCCAAAGATATGCTGCGCCGGGTGTTACCCTTATTTACTAACCCACGAGTGGGAGCAGTGCAGGTCAGAAAAGCGATCGCAAATGCACCACTGAATTTCTGGACACGAGGGCAAATGTCAGAAATGGCTCTCGACAGCTATTTCCAACAGCAACGTATTGCAGTTGGTGGGATTGGTGAATTGCGGGGCAATGGTCAGTTTGTTCGACGTTCCGCACTACAGCGTTGCGGTGCCTGGAATGAAGAAACCATCACCGACGACTTAGATTTAACCATTCGCCTACACCTCGATCAGTGGGATATTGGCTTTCTCAATTGCCCGCCAGTAGAAGAAGAAGGAGTTACCAGTGCGATCGCACTCTGGCATCAACGGAACCGTTGGGCAGAAGGAGGGTACCAGCGCTATCTCGATTACTGGCGTTTAATTGTAAGTAACCGCCTAGGTTTGCGGAAAACTCTAGATTTATTTACCTACTTGATCATCCAGTACTTTTTGCCCACGGCTGCTGTACCAGACTGTTTGATGGCTATTGCCCGTAACCGTCTACCTATTTTTAGCCCCATTACTGGCCTAACTGTCACCCTATCAGTGATTGGCATGTTTGTCGGCCTGCGCCGCACCAATCAAAATCGACGATTAGGTGTTTCTAGCCTGTTGGTTCCTATGTTGCAGACCTTGAGGGGAAACCTTTATCTATTGCACTGGATGCTGGTGATGGCCGCTACTACCGCTCGGATGTCTGTGCGTGCTAAACGGTTGAAATGGGTCAAAACAGTCCATAGAGGTGGTAGCGAAGAAGATTGAATGAAGAATGTAGAATGAAGAATGTAGAATGAAGAATGAAGAATGGAGAATGTAGAATTAAGAATGTAGAATGAAGAATGTAGAATGAAGAATGTAGAATGAAGAATGTAGAATTAAGAATGTAGAATTAAGAATGTAGAATGCAGAATGGTGAATGGTGAATGGTGAATGGTGAATGGTGAATGGTGAATGGTGAATGGTGAATGGTGAATGGTGAATGGTGAATGGTGAATGGTGAATGGTGAATGGTGAATGGTGAATGGTGAATGGTGAATGGTGAATGGTGAATGGTGAATGGTGAATGGTGAATGGTGAATGGTGAATGGTGAATGGTGAATGGTGAATGGTGAATGGTGAATGGTGAATGGTGAATGGTGAATGCAGAATTCCCAATTCTCAATTCAATTCCCAATTCTAAATTCTAAATTCCCAATTCTAAATTCTAAATTCTCAATTCTAAATTCTCAATTCTAAATTCTCAATTCTAAATTCTAAATTCTAAATTCTAAATTCTCAATTCTCAATTCTAAATTCTAAATTCTCAATTCTCAAT
The DNA here is from genome assembly GCF_010671925.1 of Moorena sp. SIOASIH. GTDB lineage: Bacteria > Cyanobacteriota > Cyanobacteriia > Cyanobacteriales > Coleofasciculaceae > Moorena. The sequence continues at coordinate 1,212,103 of NZ_JAAHIH010000004.1, forward strand.
TCTCAATTCTCAATTCTCAATTCCCAATTCCCAATTCTAAATTCTAAATTCTAAATTCTAAATTCTAAATTCTAAATTCTAAATTCTCAATTCTAAATTCTAAATTCTAAATTCTAAATTCTAAATTCTAAATTCTAAATTCTAAATTCTAAATTCTCAATTCTAAATTCTAAATTCTCAATTCCCAATTCTCAATTCTTAATTCTTAATTCTTAATTCTTAATTCCCAATTCTTAATTCTTAATTCTAAATTCCCAATTCTTAATTCTTAATTCTTAATTCTTAATTCTCAATTCTTAATTCTTAATTCTTAATTCTTAATTCTTAATTCTTAATTCCTGATAAAAATTCAACAGCTGTTTAGCTAACGCCTGATTCGTATACTGCTCCATTGCCCTTGCATAACCAAAATTTCCTAATTTATCAGCCAAATCTGGTTGCTTGATTAGCTGCTGTAAACAATGTCGTAACTCCGACTCATCTTTTTCAGGAAACACCAACCCAGCATCCCCAATCACATAGGGAATTTCTCCAGAATCGGAACCAATTACTGGTACTTTAGATGCCATCGCCTCAATCAGCACATGACCAAACTGTTCCTTCCAACCTACACTAGTTAAGGTTTTAAACTTATAATTAGTCTCTGATGGTAGCACCAGAGTATTCATCACATTAATATAACGAGGTACCTCGTCATGGGGAACACTCTCAATCCAAATCAGTTGGTTTTTAATTCCCCACTCTGCCGCCTTTTCCATCAATATCGGCTTGAGGGGACCACGCCCTAGCAGCAGCCACTTCCACTGCATCCCAGATAACCCAGCTAGGGCTTTACCTAAAGTCAGTAATCCCTTCTCCTCTACAAACCGTCCCACAAATCCCACCACAAAGTCATTGGGTTGAATTCCCAACTGCTGTTTTAACTCTGGCTGAGGTTGGGGACGAAATAGGCTTTCATCTACCCCCAATTGGGGCATTACTTTAGCTGGTCCGTTATAACCATGTTGTCGCAGGATTTCTACCCCATCCTGATTCCCACAAATCAGTCCATCGGTATGGCGCAGATTATACCCTTCCAACACAGACACCGGAAATTTTACCTGGTAGGGCAGATTCCACCAAGTAAAAAATAGGTTTTTTGCTTTCAGTCCCAATAGCTTATTCAGGGTAATAAATTGAGCATAACCTAATGCCTTAGCTCCCTGTTCCACTTGAATAATGTCGGGGCGAAACTGTTTCAATAAAGGGATAATATCTAGCCCAAATGTCAGCAGCCCCTGATTATTTTCACTAAAGTTAGACACTGGTACCACCCGAAATGAATCTTCCTCACGGGGTTGGGTTTCAATGATGCGATTTTGGACACCACCAGGACGCCAGCGCCGGGGAACCACCACAGTTACCTCAATATTAGGTTCTAACTGAGCGAGTGTTCGTAACTTCTCGCAGTTAAGGTCAACAATATAGGAGTGGCTAGCAACTAAGATTTTCATAGGTAATTTTTTTACAGTTAACGGTCTAGCCGAGTATAAATTTGACCATCATCCCAGATAGATTTGATGCGTGTACCAAGTGCTTTTAAAAAACCCAACATGTAGAAACCAGCACGGCTAATAATTTTGATCGGGGAACCACTTTTATTACAAGGAGGATTCCCTAAGACGTGGCAATCAAATAGACGACCAAACAGCTGTAGCTGCTCACTAAGGGTAAGGTTTTTCATCCCCATCAGGAAATGGTTGTGATAAAAGGTCAACTGATACTCAAGCGATCGCGTACTAATATCATGACACCCCCCAGTTTCTTCCCCTAAATGGACTAAATAAGCATCTGGGTCATACCAAATTTGATAACCGGTGCGGCGAAATCGCAAACAAAAATCCGACTCCTCACGAACCGCACTGCCCCGGAACTGTTCATCAAAGTGCAGCCCGTACTTGGTAAAAATTTCCCGGCGGAAAGACATATTGCAGCCTCGGGCTGAGATCACCCGTTGGGGCTTCACGGTATGGACTAAGTCTATGTAATACCATGCAATTCCAGGGTCCATGGCCTCCTTAGGCAAGTCCTCAATAGTGTAAGAGGGAGTGGGGGAATCTACTGCTGCTCCTTTCTCTGCTAGCTTCATCCGGTCAAATACTCGTCCTGCCACTGCCCCAATCTCTGGGGATTGTTCATAGTTACGAGCGTGAGCAGTTAAATACCCCGGTGGCATCTTGATATCATCATCGATAAACACAATAATGTCCCCGGATGCCCGCCTTACCCCATAATTTCTTGCCCCAGGCAAACTCGCCCAATCAACTCGGAACCAGCGAATCTTACCAGCATTAGCCAGCTGCTCTAAATAGGATTGAATCTCTGGTTTGTGGGTTCGAGTTTGATCGACAACCAGTACTTCAAAAGCAGGGTAGTCTTGCTTCAGGACATCTTCCAAGGTATCCCGCAAAGGGTCTTCCCGTCCGTAAGTAGGGATAATTACAGAAATCATTGTCGTTGTTGTGAGTAATTTGTCCTTAAGCATTGAACTACTCATGATGCCGACAGTTTAACTAACATGCTATCGTCCGACATCCGTGGTTTCATGGAGAGTTCCACAATTCTCAAGGTGACAGGTCAAACCAATACCAGCATAGTACAGGAAACGGTTATCCGTGCAGACCTGTAGAAAAAACAGTTTGCCGTTTCCCTTTTGCCTTTTGCCGTTTCCTTTTGCCCTTTTTCGATGCCTTTATACCTCGTTTGTTTTTAGATTGAGGCTCGTTTGCCTGTGCTGCCTCTAGTTTCTCTAGTTCCTCTTGTTCTTGGCGATTTATTTCGGGCAACTTGAGGATAACACCAGTAATCAACCAATAATAGACTGCGACTGGATCTACATCCAAGGGATAGTAATAGGTTTGGTAGCTAATAAACAAAATAAGTACCCAATAGCTGGCACCGATACTCCGCAAATCCTTGTTTTTCACTGAGCGGTAAGCCTTGAAGGTAAGTACAGTAATCGCAGTTACAAATACTAGAAAAGTCAGCAGACCCAGCGGACCAACTTCATGCATCACTTTGGGAAACCAAGTTTCTACCAAACTGGTTTTACCAAAAACACGAGCAGAGTTGGTCGCTCGTCCTAATCCCAGACCAATTAATGACCCTCTTAGTCTACTCCAGGTAAAAGCAAATTGATGAAGGATAAAATCATCCGCTGGTGCAGCTTGCCAACGACCGATAAAACTATCTATCCGTTCCTGAACTATTTCAGGAAAAGCAGTTGCGGCAATTCCCAATAAAAGTCCTAATCCCCCCAGAATAGGTAAAAACCGTTTAAGGTTAGTGACTTGACCCGTTAAAACGAGCAGGATTACAGTTACGGTTGGCACCAAAGCCAGAGCAATCCGCTGACCAGAGACTACTGCCAGAACAAAAACCGATGCCATGCCAGCTAAACCAACACTTCGCCAACGAGCTGAGGGGTCGCTGAAAGCAGTAGCAAAGGTAAAAAAGGCATTAGAAATCAGGAACCAGCCCCACTGCCAAGGGGCAACAAAGGTTCCCGGTAAGCGGATTTGTCCCACTTGAGGACTATACAATAAAGACCCACCCACAAAACATCTAGCATCTAGGGAAGCTTTGAATAAGGCAGCCCCGTCTCTGAATTGGGTTCCAGCGCATCTACCAGTTTTGAGCATCATGTACTGAATAAAGGCAAGGCTACAGCAGATAATAGCCAGAACTGTGAACATCCTTGAGAGGAAGAGTAATTCTTTTTTGCTACGGATCAGGTAGTAGGCACAAAAGATTAAGGGAATGTATCCCAAAAAAACTTTCAAACCCAAAATTCCCATCAGTATCGGCTGTCCATCGTCGCAGGTTATACCTCTACGCATTCCTGGTAGATCTGAACAGGGGGGAAGTAGTTGCTGGGAGCCATTAGCAAACAAGAATGTCAGCAAACTTGATGCGCACAAAATGCCTAAGGGTACCATTAGGGATTTGGCTACGATGATCGGTTTTCTTTCCTGCTTACACTGTTGTACTAGACCAATCAAAGCAGGGATATAGATACCATCTTTAGCCAGCTGAAGCAGTGGACTATTGCCAATGGAGTAAATGATTGTGCCACTAAAAGGCATATAGATCAGGAATGCCCAAAGTGCTTTGCGAGGATATTTATAGGACAGAACCAGACAAGGCAGACCAGCTACTGCAGCTGCACCAGCTTTAGGATCAACCACCAGAGCCAGCAACACCCCGATAATCGCTCCAAAAGCTGCTGTCATAGTAATAATTTGGATGACTTCTTTACGCGCCCGTTGCGCTCGGCGTTTTTGAGCTAACTGTTGCTTCAGATTTAACGTTGTGGTCTCAGATGGCGTTTTCCCTTTCTTTGATGACTTAGATTTTGACCGACCTTTGACCATGGCAGAACCATCCCATTGTCTATCGATGTTATTATTTCTTAATTTGGCATTTTCAAGTTGAAATTGGTGCTTCTAGGACGATTAAGCCAGCTTGTACAAGCCAAATTCATCACAAATTGATTTGCTCAACGCCTTTCGATTGAAGATGTTAAAGGATAATCTGTCTTCATTTGCTGATATATTTTCACCAGTACCAAGGATATAAACACTACCAGAAAAGGGTAATGGTTCTAGAGGGGTTCCCTTGTTGGCAAGAATATTTTTTACTTTCTCATGATCAATATAAAACTTGTAGTAGCCATAACCGCGATTGTATTCAGGTTTCTCAGGTAACTCTAGTAAATCCCATCTAATAATATTCGCTGTACCCGACATTCGATAGAATTGTTTTCGTTTTAAATACAAACAATCTTCTCCATCTCGATACTTATAACCTCTATTAATAAACCAGCCATTTCCCTGAGGATTTTGCCTAACAAATTCCGCTAACTGTTTGCTAACACAATCATCGGCATCGACATTCATAGCATGAGTTGGGTCAAATCGACGAGCATAGGTTAATCCTGTCAAAACCTTACGTCCTTTGTCTGTCAATCCTATAGCTATGGGATTTTTCTCTTTGGGAGTAGGATAATCAACCTCAAGATAAATTATATGGGGGTGACTGAATGTAATCTCTGGCTTTTCATTACAAACAACAATTACTCTAAATTCCGATGATGTTTGATTACATACTGATTTTACACAGCGTTCAAATAATTTAGATACATGTTCCCAAGATTTGGAAATCTTTCGACTCTTGAGTGGAATTACGAAAACTAGCATGATTAACCTATCTTGATAGAAAAACAAGGTAAAAAAATCCCACTACTCTGACTGATTGAGTCAAAGTAACGGGAGTTTTAATGTTAGGGTGAGGTGGCCATGGCGTTATTGGGACCTTGAAAGCAATCAAGCATTTCTTGACACTCCCCATAGCTAGAAGCTAGGGGATTCTTGCTTCAACGAGTTGACTTGCTTAACCAGGTCGGAACCAGGAAAAGTAGAGGCCAATTCTCCACAAGCGTTTTGATAAGTTCCGGTGTGCCCCACCGTACCTAAGGCTCTAGTTAGAATGTTTCTGGCGGCATTGTGGTCGCGGTCTAGCTGACACCCACATTTGCAGACGTGGGTTCGAGTTGACAACGACTTCTTAACAACTTCCCCGCAGTTAGAGCAATTTTGGCTTGTGTAGGCAGGATTTACAGCAACAGTTATCCTACCAAACTTTTGACCAAAATGTTCTAGCCATTCCCGGAATTGGTACCAACCTGCATCATTAATAGACTTGGCCAGACAGTGGTTTTTAACTAAGTTCTTAACTCTCAAGTATTCATAGGCTACCAAGTCGTTAGACCGGATTACGCAACGTGCTAGTCTCTTAGCATGTTCACTACGCTGCCTACTTATCTTAAGATGATGTCTGCCTAGTTTATTAATGGCTTTTCTACGGTTGGATGAGCCTTTATTTTTCCGAGAAACTCTACGTTGATAAAATCTAGCGCGTTTTTCGCCTTTTTTGTAAAATCTAGGATTAGGTTCGGAATAGCCATCAGAGTCTGTGTAAAACTCCTTTAAGCCAACGTCCAAGCCAACAGTAAACCCAGTTGCTTCTAGCTGTTCCGAGTTGTCTATCTTAACACAGAACTGAACGTAATAGCCATCAGCTCTCTGGACAATGCGAACTCGTTTGATTAGTTTTTGGTCGAAACGCCACAAGTCCCAGGTACCTTTGAGTTTGACCTTGCCAATACCTTTGTTGTCTGTGAACTTAATGGACTTCTTGTCCGGAGACAGTTTCCATCCAGACTGCTTATATTCAACCGACGTAGAATACTTTTTGAAACGGGGGTAACCTTTCTTGCCTGGGACTTTATTCTTGCAGTTATCAAAAAAGCGTTTAATCGCTCGTTCTACGTTTTCGACTGAGGCTTGACAAGCATGGCTGTTTAAATCTTTGACAAATTTGAATTCGTCTCTTAATTGGGTGTTGTAGCGATAAAGTTCTTTCTTTCCGACTCCCCGATTGTCCATCCAGTAGCGCAAAACCTTATTACGGACAAACCTTGCCGTCCGAATTGCTTCATTTATCGCCACTTTTTGAGGCTCTTTGATAACAGCTTTGAACTCCATTACCAACACCTTGAAATCACCTCCTTGGTCTGCTTGCTTTACTTACTATTGTAGTCGATATCTCAGAGATAAAGTTCCAAGGACAGTTAGGGAATAAATTCCTCAAAGTTACCGTAAGGAGAGTGGAGCCTTTATGGTCGGCAGGCTATGCAAAAAAGGGTTAAGACTCGTGGAATAAGGCTCCACTCTCCTAAGGTTTCGTCTTAAAGGGCTAACCCCATGGATAGAATCCAGGGGCTTGCGCCCTTAGATCTTTCGGTCAGCTATAGTCATTTCAATTTAGATTGAGACAACTCTTTATTGCTATGAAAGGGTTTCAGCCGAAAAAGTTTTCCATTGTTATTTGAAATGACTATATAAGCTAAGCAAAATACTGCCAATAGTTTGCGATGCACCCCTATTAAGTATTAAGTTCCGGGTTTTTAACCCTTTTTCCTGAAGCTTTCCACCGATCTGGTTTTTGACCGTAGATGGGCAAGGAGTTCTCCTCAAGAGAGACTCAGATCAGGGTTGATGATTTACGGTCAACCATAAACCGTCAACCATAAACCGTCAAGACAACCCGATCACTTAACCGATCTAAGTTAACAAAGAGACAAGTTAATGATTCCAGTTAGATCCTGAGTAGTTCCTGCAAGCATTTTGCTGAATCAGTTAACTAATCAGTTAGCTAAATATCGCTCAACGACATTAACTAACTCTGATGTCCAGTGGTGAGCAAGTTGAGAATTGGCAGCTTCGACCATCACCCGGATCACGGGTTCAGTACCAGAAGCACGAACCAGAATTCGACCTTGGTCTCCCATGGCTGCTTCCCCTTTTGCGATCGCATTCGTGATCGCCTCACACTCTTGCCATCCACGTCGGCGTTCTCGGTCTTCTACCCTGACATTACGCAGCAGTTGGGGGTAAGTCTGGAAACTTTGGTCTACTAACTGCCCTAAGGTCATCCCAGATTCACGCACCAAAGAAGCTATATGTAAAGCAGTTAACATGCCATCCCCAGTCATACCATAATGGTGACAGATGATATGTCCCGATTGTTCACCCCCTAGCATAGCTCCAGTTTGGAGCATTTTAGCTTGGACATGCTGATCTCCGACCGCTGTCCGTAGGAATTTACCCCCCAACTGCTTCCAGGCTCGTTCAAATCCTAAATTTGCCATTACCGTTGCGACCATTAGGTCTTCTGGTAGCTTTTGGGCAGCACGTAAGGTTTGACCCCAAAAATAGAGGATGTAATCTCCATTGATCTCCCGACCGTGGGCATCTACTGCCATCAATCGGTCTGCATCACCATCAAAAGCAAACCCAAGATCTGCTTGGTATTCTTTTACCGCAGCTTTGAGGGGTTCGAGGTGAGTAGAGCCACAATTGACATTAATGCGATCGCCATCTGCCTGGTCATGCAAGCAAATCACTTGTGCCCCCAACTGCTCAAACACTTGTCCTGACAGTCGCACTGCTGCCCCCCAAGCCAAATCCAGCACAATCTTCATGCCTTGTAAATTCGTCACTCCTTTCAGAGGACGGTGAAGTGCTGCGGCATAATCGGTGACCAACCCTGGGCGATAGTGATACTGCCCTTGGGTTTTACTCACTGCCTGACCAATAAAACCCCTCAATCCAGCTTCTATATGCTTTTGCAGCTCCTGAGATAGCTTAGTGCCTTTCCCGCTAAAAAACTTAATCCCATTGTCTTCTGGAGGATTATGACTAGCAGAAATCATCACACCCCCTATGGCACTTGTGGCACTGCACAGGTAGGCAACACCAGGAGTGGGACATAATCCCAGGTGCCACACCTCTAGACCTGCTGTAGTCAACCCCTTCGCTAAGGCTGTTGCCAACATATCACTAGAGTTGCGCGAATCCTGCCCCAAAATCACCGGTTCTGGTACAGCTGAGTATTCCTGTAACACAAGACCAGCCCAGAAACCCACTTGTAAAGCCAAATCTTCACTGAGCAATGTTCCTGCTCGTCCCCGAATGCCATCGGTACCGAATAATGGGGTTGTGGGTAGAGTTAGGGGTTGCCAAGGTAACCTGACATTGGGGCAGTTCATTGGCTGATTCTTGGATGAGAACTCAGAACTATCCAATCCCTGGATACGGACAGGGGATGTAACCATAATTTCAATTTCCTCACATTACACACTCACTGTGGAGAATAACACTTTATTTTGCTTTGGTAGATATTCATCAATACATCCAACCCATAGTTGTGATCCCATACATGCTTGTGATCAGATTATGATCCAAGTACATTCAGATTATGATCCAAGTACATTTAGCCCTGTGAGCGCTTTGGCAAGACTTTATCAAAGATTTACTCAAACATTGACTAACTAGATCAAAGTACATTTAGCCCTGTTAGGCTTCTGGCAAGACTTTATCAAAATTGACTAACTAGATCCAAATACACTTAGCTCCCAAGGGTCTTCGGGCAAAACTTTACCAAAATTTACGTTCCTCCCTTGGAACTTAGCAGCCACCACCTGGCAACGATACTGAATTAAACACCAGCATTCTCCAACAACTTTTCCATAGTTTCCAAACTCAGTCCTTGCTCAAGATAACGAGGAGACTGTGGATTATAGGGAGCAGCCACTCGATCTATGCTAATGATCTTTGCCTGTGGTGGTAAGACCGCTACATCTGGGTCAAAGGATGTCGGACGCATTAAAGAACTAGAAAAACCTTTAAAAATAGCAATTTGATCCTGTTCACCAGCTATCTGTGCGGTAACGATCAATACCTCTTTTGGGCGTTTGATGGTGTATTGTTCTAGACGCCTACCAATGGAATCCATCATCTATTAGTTTTCAGTTGTGAGTTTGTAGTTGTGGCGTTGCCTATTGGCAGGATACAATAATAGATTTAGTTTTATCGTACTGGTGGTGACCATAAAATCTGATCTAGCGCTTTGCCTGTAGGTTAAGTAGAATTCCGAATCCGTTAATCAACTTTACTTTGCGGTGCGACCAGTGGCGAATTTAATTCTTAATGGGGAAAGCGCACCGGGGTAAGTATTCAGCTATCAGCCTATGGGCTACAGGAACAGCTTATGCGCTATGGGCACCCTACGGGAAAAGCTTTTGAATAAAATAACCTGACGGCTGACCGCTGACCCCTGACTGCTGAATGCTTACCTCCTTTGAACCAAGACTCCCCCGGCATAAGCGCCGTGGGGAGTCTCAAATAAGATGCTACTGCCCTACAAAATCCAAAGCCATAACCCATTTCATGGTTCAATAGCTGATCGTCCTTGTTTGCCGAGACGAAACAGAACGAAATAGCTTAAGTAAAGGACATAGAAGAATAATCCCACCATTCCCATAAAACCCAAAAATCCAGGGGTATAACCAGCATGGAAATACTGTTTGAATAACAAAGGCGGCTCCCTCAACACCTGACAAAATCCAGATGTGATTGCTCCTGGGACAAAGGCACAACGTAGAAATGGAATGCTGGCGATTGTCCCCAGAGTACAGTAAATAGTCATTGCCCAACGCCAAGATGTCAGTGCTAGCTTCAAGGGAGTAGCTGGTCTATCATCAATCTCCTCATTCAAGTCAATCCAAAACCACAGGGAGATCGGGATTAGAATACGGGAGCTCAAAGCAGACACATAAGCAATCGGCCAACCTACAATCAACAGGTAAACTGTAATCGCTAGGAGACTGGAAACACGCCAATAGATAATCAACAGGCGTACCATAGCATCTGCTTTCTGGAAAAATGCCCAAATTAGCAGCATTAAGGGGATAAATACTGTGAACAAAACTGCCAAACGGTAGTCCATCCAAACCAGTAATTGAATAATTTCATCTTGCATTGCTTGTTGCCGAAATGACCTTGATCTATGTTATTGCACCAATGCCCATACTGGAAATCTAGAAACAAAGCCAAGGAAAGCATCAGGCCAGTAACGCCACCAAAAAGGGTAGCAGGAGCAAATCCTAATCGGGGATTTACTCCTGCTACCCTTATCCAGAGTATTTGGCAGAACAATACTAGAGTCTAGTCTTCATATACCCGGCACTCAGCTGCTTCAGGATTATCATCACAGTACTGCTCAAGGGAGGTTTTGGGCTCGGCATTTTGCCGCTGATGGGAAGCCTCTGCTTGTAGTTCTTCTACGTTATCCCAAGCTACTGCGCATTCTGCTGAAGACGCCCCCTCAGCATCACAAACCGCTCTAGCTTGTTCACGCTCTTTGTCTATTTTCTCTTGTAATTCGCTCATCTGTCTTTCGCTTTTATAACTTGATGATGTCTATTTTTATTTTGCTTATAGGATTGGTAGTAGTCTCCAACCGCCCTTAGCAAAATAGTCAAAGATAGGAGGCTTAATAACTAGTAATTTCGTTTAAAATACGACCTAGTTGCTCAGGTTTTGTGCAACTCCTATCACGGGTAAGGTTTGCCGGACTTTGTCCCGCTTCCGGGAACGGCAATGTTGTAAAGGCTGGTTGGGCTAGCAGCACATGTTTCCCTCATCTTAACTACTAGGGACAGGGCTACGAACTGGCGGTCATTCGTAGGTGTCGTGACCATTACAACGAGCGGACTAATGTCCATTACCTGCATCTTAGCTAGGAAATCCCGGATTAACCAGAAATTACCAGGGAATTAACTAAGAGCGCTACAATTAGCTAGTTTAATTAGCTACTTTAATTTCTTAGGTTAAAGCAAAAGACCTGCTTTAACACAAATTTGTTCTTTATTTTTTAAGGTTTTCCCAATTTTACCTTACGCCCTAGTAGCTTACACCACTTCTAGAACTCTTGACACATTCCCCTTTTACTCGACCGATCTTGACTAGGACTTACGCAAATCCCTCAATTTAACGCTACCTGTAGGGTGGACAAGGTTTTGCCCACCCTACCCATGGAGTCTGTGCGTAAGTCCTGTTGACATAGCTAGCTTAGTAGTGTGGTTGGGGTGGAATTTACCTTTAGCCCTTACGCTTCTTGCCATGGCTGGCTTGACGAAGGACTTCTAGTTAGAGGAAGTGCGAATTTAAGGGATCCTGTCTGATTTATCCCACTATATTAGGAATTGTTACCCTTAAAATGCAGTAGAGCGGATGGCTAATATATAATTAACTATTAATAATTGATTATATATTAGCCATCGTATTTGAACAAAAACAGTTTATAACCCAGCTATCCTTAGCTTTTTGATAACTACTAACTTATATTAACATATGTTAAATTTAATGTACCACAACAAATCCTCTGCTCAGTATCAGGTAGGGCTTAGTGGAAGTCTGTGGTAGTTCACCGTTATTATAAAACCTTAAGGAGTGGCCAATCCCCTCAATAGCCAATGGTATCGGGAGTGAATTAGGTAGAATAGATGGCTAATGTGATCAAGTGGGCAAATGCTCTATCAACCCGTGCATCATTAGAAGCGGCAGTGGCCGAAGTGGCAGACTGCCTTGAGAAGTCTTTGCCTTTAAAAGCAGATTTGGGTCTGGTGTTCATCTCATCTGCCTATGCCAGTGAGTATCCTCGCCTCATACCCCTGCTCCAGGAACGATTGTCTTTACCCGTGCTGATTGGTTGTGGTGGGAGTGGCATCATTGGGATGAACACCAATGGGTTACCTGTGGAAGTTGAGGGAGGACCAGCCCTAAGCCTCAGCCTAGCCTGTTTGCCTGATGTTAGTGTCCAGAGCTTTCATATCTCTGGAGATGCCTTGCCAGATTTGGATAGTCCTCCTGATGCTTGGGTGGACTTGATTGGCATTTCCCCCCAAGAGCAACCCCAGTTTATTTTATTCTCTGACCCCCTTTCATCTAAAATCAGTGATTTGCTCCAAGGGTTGGATTATGCTTATCCAGGGTCGGTCAAAGTAGGAGGAGTGGCTAGTGCTAGCTCTATGGTGGCTAAGAATGGCTTGTTTTGCCTGAAAGACCAGACCCAAGTGGCAAAGTCTCTTTACCATGAAGGAACTGTGGGGGTTGCTCTAAGCGGCAATATTCTATTAGAAACCATTGTTGCTCAAGGCTGTCGTCCTATCGGTCAAACCTATCAGGTGACTAAAGCAGACCAGAATATCCTGCTGGAATTGACAGCCCTTGACCAAGGCAATATCACCAGCGGTGAGCCAGGATCCCATCCCCCATTAATGGTGTTGCGGGAGTTAATCCAAAGTATGGATGAGGCAGACCGTAAGCTGGCACAACATTCACTGTTTGTGGGATTTGCCCGAGATGAGTTTAAACAACAGCTGGCTCAGGGAGACTTTCTGATCCGCAATCTGTTAGGTGTGGATCCGAGGATTGGTGCGATCGCTATTGCTGATCGGATTCGACCTGGTCAACGTATTCAGTTCCACCTCAGAGATGCTCAGACTTCAGAGGAAGACTTGGCACTTCTTCTTGAGCACTATCAAAAGCAAACTAACACCACTCAAGCTGCTGGTGCTTTGATGTTTTCCTGTCTGGGTCGAGGAGAAGGGCTTTACGGTAAACCCAATTTTGATTCCCAACTATTCCACCGTTACATCAAGGATATTCAGCTGGCGGGCTTCTTCTGTAACGGGGAAATTGGGCCAGTAGGCAGTAGTACGTTTTTGCACGGCTTCACCTCAGTTTTTGGGATTTTCCGTGCTAAAGAGTAAGAATGAAGAATGAAGAATTAAGAATGAAGAATTAAGAATGAAGAATTAAGAATGAAGAATGAAGAATTAAGAATGAAGAATTAAGAATTAAGAATGAAGAATTAAGAATTAAGAATTAAGAATGAAAAATAAACTAATTCTAAATTCTACATTCTAAATTCTAATTTCTAATTTCTAAATTAGAAATTAGAACTAAATTCTAATTTCTAAATTCTAAATTCTAAATTCTAAATTCTAAATTCTAATTTCTAATTTCTAAATTCTAATTTCTAATTTCTAATTTCTAATTTCTAATTTCTAATTTCTAATTTCTAAATTCTAATTTCTAAATTCTAATTTCTAATTTCTAATTTCTAATTTCTAATTTCTAATTTCTAATTTCTGGGGAATCAGTAACTACCTGACTAATGACAGAGCCTTAACTAGATTATTTTTGTATTATTGTTCTACTCCCTTTGACCCCCCAGCATCAAGCTGAGTTCGTAAGCGCACAGAGTCAGCGTGAGATGGTAGACCTTCTGCTTCAGCAAGAGTCTCGATAGCACCAGCCACTTTATGGAGGGCTCGGTCTGAATACTGAATCAAACTGGAGTGCTTCATAAAGGTTTCCACACCTAGGGCAGAAGCATAACGAGCAGCACCTGAAGTTGGTAGGGTGTGATTGGGTCCAGCTAAGTAATCACCTACTGCTTCAGGGGTTGAGTTACCCAAGAAAATTGCCCCAGCGTGGTGGATATAGTCTAGTAAGTCCCAAGGTTGGGTAATTTCTAGTTCTAAGTGTTCTGGAGCAAACTCATCAGACAGTTGTGCTGCCACTTCTAAAGAATCAACAACAACGATTAGACCATAGTGAGCGATCGCTTTTTCTGTCAACAGGCGTCGTGGATGGTCTTTTAGTTGCTGCTGCACTTGCACCTGCACTTGTTTGGCTAATTGAGCATCAGTGGTCAGGAGAATTGCTGCTGCCATTGGGTCATGTTCTGCCTGAGCCAATAGATCGACAGCCACATGAACTGGATTAGCTTCCTGATCCGCAATAATTAATACCTCAGAAGGACCAGCCAGGGAGTCAATCCCTACAATACCGTAAACCAGTTTCTTGGCCAGGGTTACGTAAATGTTCCCCGGACCGCTAATCACATCCACGTTGGGAATGGTTTCGGTTCCAAAGGCTAAGGCTGCAATTGCTTGGGCACCACCTACCCGGTAAATCTCATGAATACCGGCTTCCTGAGCAGCCACAAGCACAGCCGGATTAATGCTTTGATCAGGTCTTGGTGGAGTAACCATTACAATTTGGTTAACCTGAGCTACCTTGGCTGGAATAGCATTCATTAACACAGTACTGGGATAGGACGCCCTACCTCCAGGAACATATAGTCCAGCCTTATCTACAGGAGTGTAGCGCTTGCCTAAAACCACATCATCTTCACCAAATTGCACCCAGGATTTGGGAACTCGTTGTCGATGAAATGCCTCGATTTGTCTGGCGGCTAATTGAATCGCATCCAGTAATTCCTTGGAGACCTGTTGGTAAGCCGCATCTAGTTCCGAACCGCTGATTCGCAGTTGTTCTCGACTCAATCTCAGCTGATCAAATTCCTCAGTGTAGTGCAGGAGCGCTACGTCTCCTTTACGCTTCACTGCCTGTAAAACTTCCCTTACAGTTGCCTCTTTGTTCAGCATTTGGTCAGAAGCCGTGCGATCGCGGATACGTCGCAGTTCAGTTTGTGCCTCAGCCTGCTCAGTTATGATTCGCAGCATGGAGTCGGAGTGCCCATCACGCTAGTGTTGATCTTCCTAGACCAGGTTTATACACTTATCCTGATCAAAGGTGTCTATTTTTCCTGGACTTACTTTAAGAATATAGCTTAAATAGGGTGATGCTTGGGTTACGCTATGCGTGTTGATACTAGTTGATACTAGTTTAGTATGATATATGGTATAATGTTATTTCTGGTATCATACCATTTTCTATGGGACGTAACTCCCAAACTAAATTAAGTTAAGTAAAGACTGCTGTGGCTAATAACAAGTCTGCCCTCAAACGCATAAAAATCGCCGAACGGAACCGAATTCGGAACAAAGCCTACAAATCAGCGGTGAAAACGCTGACCAAGAACTATTGTGCTGCCTTAGAAGAGTACGAACGCCAACCAAGTCCGGAAGCCTTGGAAGAAGTCAAACGTCGAATGTCAGAAGCATACAGCAAAATTGACAAGGCTGTCAAGCGTAAGGTGCTCCATCGTAATAATGGCGCTCGGAAAAAAGCAAGTCTTGCCAAAAAGCTCAAAGCTATAGAGGCTCAACTTAACGCTACTGTGACCGAATCACCTGCTGTATGATCAGATTGCCTGACTCAGCTGACCTTAGCTAAGTGCTGCAATTAGTAATTCAGCAAAAACCGCTGTTAATTAAACTAAACATAGATAAATAGATTAAAAACTGTATTGATGCAGTTGATTGATACCCACGTCCATATCAACTTCGATGTCTTTGAGTCGGAGTTAGAGCAATTACAGCACCGATGGCTAGAAGCTGGTGTGGTTCGTCTAGTTCACTCTTGCGTAGAACCGTCTGAGTTTACAGGCATCCAAGCTCTAGCAGAGCGATTTCCCGAAATCTCCTTCGCGGTAGGCTTGCACCCCTTAGATACCGAAAAATGGACTTCCGAAACGGAAAATCAGATTTTGACCCTAGCGCGCTCTGATGCTAGGGTCGTAGCTATCGGAGAAACGGGTTTGGATTTCTATAAAGCCAAGAACCAACAACACCAAATAGAAGTGTTCAAAGCCCAACTAGGGATTGCCCACCAACTCGGCTTGCCACTGATTATCCACTGCCGTGATGCTGCTTCAGAAATGAGGGGCATACTGCAAGAATTTTGGGAAAGTACCGGGCAAATAAGAGGTGTGATGCACTGTTGGGGAGGTAATCCTCAACAAACACAGTGGTTTTTGGATTTGGGGTTTTACATAAGCTTCAGTGGCATTGTGACCTTTAAGAATGCCACTCAGGTAAAAGAATCAGCCACCATGGTACCTAGCGATCGCTTACTCATCGAAACGGATTGTCCGTTCCTTGCACCAGTCCCCAAGCGAGGCAAACGAAATGAACCAGCCTATGTCCGCTATGTAGCCGAGTGCGTTGCCCAATTACGAGGGATATCTCTAGAAGAGTTGGCTGCTCAGACCACCCAAAATGCCTGTCAGCTTTTTGGTCTTAGCCTCTCAACAGCAACTGCTGGAAAAATAGGGATTGGGTAAATCTCAACCAGACCTGAAAGGGTAAAACCTGAAGGTTGGTTCTTGATAATCTCAACTCCCCTACTCTCCTAGGGTTCAGTAGAAAGAGAATCATGGGGAGACTCCTAGGTTTACTGTGAACACCTATAAAAGGAAATAAGAGGAAATCATCCAACTCTCCAACTCTTTGAATAGTACTTTTGGGAGAGGCTTACCGAGGGAGGGTTGACAAAAGGGCGCTCAGATGCTACCCTAGGTGTTCTGAATACAACTAACCCAACGACAAGCCCCACAACGGTTTTAGTCTCCAGCTAAGCACAACCCATGTGTAGGGCAGGGCACATCGACGGTGACAAGTGTAAAAACCACAACTAGTACCGGGAGCAATTACTCCAAGTCCAGTATAGTGTTTTGGTTGTTTTCCTGATGCCTGAGTTTCTGTCAATCTAGTAATAGACATGGTTGAAATCCCCACGGATGGTTTTCGAAAAGTGGAAGATTGAAGGCAATCTAAGCCATATGATTCAAAGCTATCAACATCTAAAACCTAGATTAGGGTTACCTAAGGTGGCAGGTGTTCAGCTAAAGAATTCCACGTTTACGTTATCTGTGGGAGTGTCAATTCTAACAGTGTATCTAGTATCTATTAGCTCGAACCCAAGTTTTAAGGAACTGTTAAAGTACAAGTACTGCCTTGGGAAGGGAATCAAAATCGGCGCTGACTTAAAAAGAGTGAAGAACAGACCCCATGACTAATCAGACTTACACAACAGCCACCTATATGTTGCCAGACTTAGTTGAAATTCAGCGTGCTAGCTTTCGCTGGTTCTTGGAGGAGGGGCTAATTGAAGAACTCAATAGCTTCTCGCCGATTACCGACTACACTGGCAAAATGGAGCTGCACTTCTTGGGTCAAAACTACAGGCTTAAGTCTCCTAAATATGATGTGGATGAAGCCAAACGGCGAGACAGTACCTATGCCGTACAAATGTACGTTCATACCCGGCTGATTAATAAAGAAACCGGGGAGATCAAGGAACAAGAAGTCTTCATCGGTGATTTGCCTCTGATGACAGACCGAGGCACATTTATCATTAACGGTGCTGAGCGAGTCATTGTTAACCAAATTGTTCGCTCTCCTGGGGTTTACTACAAGTCTGAAACTGATAAAAACGGACGTCGTACCTACTCAGCCTCCTTGATTCCCAACCGGGGGGCTTGGTTGAAGTTTGAAACCGATAAAAATAACTTAGTTTGGGTGCGCATCGACAAAACCCGTAAACTGTCTGCACAGGTGCTTTTAAAAGCCTTGGGGCTTGGTGATAGTGAAATTATCGATGCTATGCGCCACCCAGACTACTATCAAAAAACCCTTGACAAAGAAGGGAACCCCAGTGAAGAAGAAGCCCTACTTGAGCTGTACCGCAAGCTGCGTCCTGGGGAACCTCCCACTGTTAGTGGTGGTCAGCAGTTATTGGAATCCCGTTTCTTTGACCAGAAGCGTTATGACCTAGGTCGGGTTGGTCGCTACAAAATCAATAAAAAACTACGGCTGAATATTCCTGACACGGTAAGGGTATTGACCCCCCAAGACATACTCGGGGCAATTGATTACCTAATCAACCTGGAATTTGACATTGGTAGCACAGACGATATTGACCACCTAGGAAATCGCCGAGTGCGCTCTGTTGGTGAACTGCTGCAAAACCAAGTGCGGGTGGGACTCAATCGCCTAGAGCGGATTATTAGAGAACGGATGACCGTTTCAGAATCCGATACCCTTACCCCAGCATCATTGGTAAACCCCAAACCCCTAGTAGCAGCGATTAAGGAATTTTTTGGGTCCTCTCAGCTGTCCCAATTTATGGACCAGACCAATCCATTAGCTGAATTGACCCATAAACGGCGTCTGTCTGCCCTAGGTCCTGGGGGGTTAACTCGGGAACGGGCAGGTTTTGCAGTGCGGGATATTCATCCATCTCACTATGGCAGAATTTGTCCCATTGAAACTCCAGAAGGTCCCAACGCAGGTCTGATTGGCTCCTTGGCAACCCACGCTCGGGTTAACAATTATGGTTTTATTGAAACTCCTTCTTACCCAGTAGAAAATGGGCGAGTCCTAAAAGACCGACCGCCCTTGTACATGACCGCAGATGAAGAAGATGACCTGAGGGTAGCACCAGGAGATATTGCCTTAGATGAGGAAGGTTACATCCTGGGAGAGTCTGTACCAGTCCGATATCGGCAAGAATTCACCACCACCACCCCTGACCAAGTGGACTATGTGGCCGTATCACCAGTGCAAATTATCTCTGTTGCGACGTCTCTAATTCCCTTCTTAGAACATGATGATGCCAACCGAGCTCTGATGGGCTCAAATATGCAGCGGCAAGCTGTGCCATTGCTTCGACCTGAGCGCCCCTTAGTGGGAACAGGATTGGAAGCCCAGGCGGCTCGGGACTCTGGTATGGTGGTGGTTGCTGCCAGTGATGGTGAGGTGGTGTATGTCGATGCTAATACAATTCGGTTACAGCCTTATCAAAAGACCATCACAGATACCCCAGCCCTGCCAGGGGAGACGGGCAATGAAAATCAGTTAGAATTTCCTAGCCCTATCCAACCAAAAGAAACCCCACCAATTATTGAATACTCCCTCCAAAAGTACCAGCGCTCTAACCAAGATACCTGCTTGAATCAACGACCCTTGGTGTATGTAGGAGATGAAGTTGTTGCAGGTCAGGTACTGGCAGATGGCTCGGCTACAGAAGGGGGTGAAATCGCCCTGGGACAAAATATTCTAGTAGCTTATATGCCTTGGGAAGGCTATAACTACGAAGATGCCATCCTGGTTAGTGAACGGCTAGTTTACGATGATGTCTACACAAGTATTCACGTTGAAAAGTATGAAATAGAAGCGCGACAGACTAAACTAGGTCCGGAAGAAATAACCCGAGAAATTCCCAATGTGGGGGAAGATGCCCTGCGTCAGTTAGATGAAACCGGGATCATTCGGATTGGAGCCTGGGTAGAAGCTGGGGATATCTTGGTGGGGAAAGTTACTCCCAAGGGGGAATCAGACCAGCCACCGGAAGAAAAACTATTGCGAGCTATATTTGGGGAAAAAGCTAGGGATGTTCGGGACAATTCTCTGCGAGTCCCCAATGGTGAGAAAGGGCGTGTGGTAGATGTGCGGGTATTTACCAGAGAGCAAGGGGATGAACTGCCACCGGGAGCCAACATGGTAGTGCGTGTATATGTGGCTCAGAAGCGTAAAATCCAGGTTGGTGACAAAATGGCAGGTCGTCACGGCAATAAAGGAATTATTTCCCGGATTTTGCCCATCGAAGATATGCCCTACCTGCCCGATGGTACACCTGTAGATATTGTACTTAACCCCCTGGGAGTACCCAGTCGCATGAATGTGGGTCAGGTATTTGAATGTCTATTAGGATGGGCTGGGGAACACCTGAATGTCCGATTTAAGCTTACTCCCTTCGACGAAATGTACGGCGCAGAAGCATCCCGCCTCACCGTCCATAACAAGCTTAAAGAAGCCAGTGAGCAACCTGATAAAGAGTGGGTATTTAATCCAGACCATGCCGGAAAAATTACTGTCTACGATGGTCGCACCGGAGAAGCCTTTGACCAACCAGTCACAGTGGGGCAAGCCTATATGCTCAAGCTAGTCCACTTGGTAGACGATAAAATTCATGCTCGCTCCACCGGACCGTACTCCCTAGTGACCCAGCAACCCTTGGGGGGTAAAGCCCAACAAGGTGGTCAGCGGTTTGGGGAAATGGAAGTCTGGGCATTAGAAGCATTTGGAGCATCTTACACCCTCCAAGAATTGCTCACTGTCAAATCAGACGATATGCAAGGGCGCAACGAAGCTCTCAATGCCATTGTCAAAGGAAAAGCCATTCCCCGACCTGGTACTCCAGAATCCTTCAAGGTACTGATGCGAGAACTCCAATCCTTAGGACTCGACATAGCTGTTCACAAAGTCGAAACCACAGAAGACGGTAGTAGCAATGATATGGAAGTCGATTTAATGACCGATTCAGAACGCCATCGAACACCACGCTCACCAACCTATGAATCCCTCAACCAGGAAGAGTTGGAAGAAGAAGAAGCCTAAAAGGTGGCTCTATATGAGTGTCTGTGAATAGGGAAATGACAAAATTATGGGAAGCCAAATAGAACAGCGGTTTGACTACGTAAAAATTGGTATTGCCTCTCCTGAGAGAATTCGTCAATGGGGAGAAAGGACTCTGCCGAACGGTCAAATGGTCGGTGAAGTGACTAAGCCAGAAACCATTAACTATCGCACCCTCAAACCGGAGATGGATGGGCTGTTCTGTGAGCGCATCTTTGGTCCAGCTAAAGACTGGGAATGCCATTGTGGTAAGTACAAGCGGGTACGGCACCGAGGTATTGTCTGTGAACGCTGTGGTGTGGAAGTGACCGAATCCCGGGTAAGGCGTCACCGTATGGGATACATTAAACTAGCCGCACCCGTGGCTCATGTCTGGTATCTCAAAGGCATTCCTAGCTACCTCAGTATTTTGCTTGATATGCCCCTGCGGGATGTAGAACAGATTGTCTACTTCAACGCCTACGTAGTACTAAACCCAGGTAATGCCGAAAACCTTAGCTATAAACAGCTACTCACCGAAGACCAATGGCTGGAAATCGAGGAGCAGCTCTATAGCGAAGACTCAGACCTATCTGGGGTAGACGTGGGGATTGGGGCTGAGGCTCTGCAACGACTCCTACAGGATTTGGATTTAGATGCGATCGCAGAAAAGCTGCGAGAAGAAATTGCGGCTTCTAAAGGTCAAAAGCGAGCTAAGCTCATCAAACGGTTGCGAGTGATTGACAACTTTATTGGCACCGGGGCTCAGCCAGATTGGATGGTGCTGAGTGTCATCCCTGTGATTCCCCCCGACCTGCGACCGATGGTCCAACTGGATGGGGGTCGCTTTGCTACCTCTGACTTGAATGACCTCTATCGACGAGTCATCAACCGCAACAATCGACTAGCCCGGTTGCAGGAAATTCTGGCACCAGAAATTATTGTCCGCAATGAAAAGCGGATGCTTCAGGAAGCTGTGGATGCCCTGATTGACAATGGCAGGCGAGGGCGGACGGTCGTAGGGGCAAACAATCGACCCCTGAAGTCCCTCTCGGACATTATCGAAGGTAAACAGGGTCGCTTCCGACAAAACCTGCTAGGAAAACGGGTGGATTACTCCGGACGGTCAGTGATTGTAGTCGGCCCAAAGCTGCATATCCACCAGTGTGGTTTGCCCAGAGAGATGGCGATTGAGCTGTTTCAACCTTTTGTGATTCACCGCCTGATTCGTCAGGGTTTGGTGAATAACATAAAAGCAGCTAAAAAATTGATTCAACGGGGAGATCCCACTGTGTGGGACGTACTCGAAGAAGTGATTGCAGGTCACCCGGTCATGCTAAATCGAGCCCCAACTCTACACCGACTAGGAATTCAAGCCTTTGAACCCATTTTGGTAGAAGGTCGTGCCATTCAACTGCACCCC
Source organism: Moorena sp. SIOASIH (assembly GCF_010671925.1). GTDB lineage: Bacteria > Cyanobacteriota > Cyanobacteriia > Cyanobacteriales > Coleofasciculaceae > Moorena. The sequence goes on from NZ_JAAHIH010000004.1 coordinate 1,234,122, forward strand.
TTAGTCTGTCCAGCGTTTAATGCCGACTTTGATGGCGACCAGATGGCAGTACATGTGCCCCTATCCCTAGAATCCCAAGCAGAGGCTAGGTTGTTAATGCTGGCATCGAACAATATTCTCTCACCAGCAACAGGTCGCCCTATTATAGCACCGAGTCAAGATATGGTTTTGGGATGCTATTATCTAACCGCCAAAAATCCCAAGGCAACCAAGGGAGCAGGTCGTTACTTTGCTAACCTCGAGGATGCAATCAAAGCCTACGAACAAAAGCAAGTACACCTCCATGCCTATATTTGGGTGCGCTATGACGGCATAGTTGATACAGACGAACCAGACAAGGAGATGATTTCTGAAAAATCTTCACCCGATGGTATGGTGACCAAAGTCTACAAAAACCGGCGAGTGAGGGAAACAGCCGATGGTGAACTTATTTCCCAGTACATCCGCACCACCGCAGGTCGGATCATCTACAACAAAACTATTCAAGAAGCCCTATGGGGCTAGGTAAAAGTTAAGCATTTAGAATTTAGAATGCGTGAATTTAGAATTTAGAATTAGGAAATTCAAGAGAATGTAGAATTTAGAATGTAGAATTTAGAATGTAGGATTTTCAAGCTGAGGGCGTGACATGAGCCCATAAAAGCTTACTATATAAGGCTTTGATGCCAATGATATCAGGCAATATACAGTCGTAAATTGACCCTCTTTTCATTTTCTGGAAGCTCAAACCCTTATAACTGCATCCAAGGTCGCGCCCAAAACAGCATGTATTTTTTTATAACTGATGGGCTTAAATTATTACCCAGTAAGGTTTTCAGATTGCATGTCACCCCCCCAGATTTTAAATTCTTAATTCTTAATTCTTAATTCTTAATTCTTAATTCTTAATTCTTAATTCTTAATTCTTAATTCTTAATTCTTAATTCTTAATTCTTAATTCTTAATTCTTCATCCCCTTCAAAATCATGGCAGATAAAAAAGCTCAAAAAGACTGGATTTTTTATAATCGGATTGTTGATAAAGGCCGCTTAAAAAAGCTGATCTCTTGGGCGTATACCAAATATGGCAGTGCCCGGACAGCCCAAATGGCAGACAAACTCAAAGATCTGGGGTTTCGCTATGCTACCCAGGCGGGGGTTTCTATCAGTGTAGATGACCTGCAAGTGCCACCAGCTAAACGCCAGATGTTAGATGAGGCGGAAGCTATGATTCGTGCCACAGAAGGCCGGTTCACTAGGGGTGAAATTACTGAAGTTGAACGGTTTCAAAAAGTTATCGATACCTGGAACGGAACCTCTGAGGCTCTCAAAGATGAGGTCGTCCGTAACTTCAAAGACACAAACCCCCTAAATTCAGTGTACATGATGGCTTTTTCCGGAGCACGGGGTAACTTGTCTCAGGTGCGGCAATTGGTAGGTATGCGGGGTCTGATGGCTAATCCCCAAGGTGAAATTATTGACCTACCGATTAAGACTAACTTCCGGGAAGGCTTAACGGTAACGGAATACATTATCTCATCCTACGGAGCCCGCAAAGGCTTGGTGGATACTGCCCTGAGAACGGCTGACTCTGGATACCTCACCCGTCGTCTGGTGGATGTTTCCCAGGACGTGATTGTACGAGACCTTGATTGTGGCACCACTCGGGGCATCAAAATCACACCCATGACCGATGGCGATCGCGTTTTAATTTCCCTAGCGGATAAGCTCTTAGGTCGAATTTTAGCAGAGGAATTGGTTCATCCAAAAACCAAGAAAGTAATTGCTAAACAAAACCAAGATGTATCTGATGAACTAGCCAAAGAGATTGAATCGTCTGGTATTAAAGAAGTAATGGTGCGATCGCCTCTAACCTGTGAAGCCCAGCGGTCAGTTTGCCAGAGATGCTATGGTTGGAGCTTAGCTCATGGGCACATGGTGGATTTGGGCGAAGCGGTAGGGATTATTGCTGCCCAGTCTATTGGGGAACCAGGAACTCAGTTGACTATGCGGACCTTCCACACGGGGGGTGTGTTTACCGGGGAAGTGGCACGCCAGCTCTCTGCTCCCATGAAGGGTGTAGTAAGCTTTGGTAAAAACCTACGTACCCGCCAAGTTAGGACTCGCCACGGTGACGACCGTCAACAAGTGGAAGTAGCTGGGGATCTGATTTTGGAAACAACTAATGGCTCTGCCAAAACCTTTCCTTTAACAGCGGGCTCCTTGCTCTTAGTCAGTAATGGGCAAACGGTCAACAAGGGTGATCTCTTAGCGGAAGTAGCCCTGAGTAAAAGCCGTCCCTCCACAGAAAAAGCGGCTAAGGATGTGGCATCGGATTTAGCCGGGGAAGTGCTATTTGCTGACTTAGTCCCCGAGGAAAAAACAGATCGACAGGGTAATACCACTCGGATTGCCCAGCGCAGCGGTTTGCTCTGGATTTTATCTGGGGAAGTCTATAACCTACCCCCTGGTGCCGAACCGGTGGTGAAAAATGGGGATACTGTAGAGATGGGGACAGTAATGGCGGAAACCAAATTAGTCACACTCAACGGTGGTGTGGTGCGACTGACCCCAGGCAAAAGAGAAATTGACATTATCACAGCTTCCGTCCGCTTGGATCAATCACAGGTGAGAATGGAAAGCACGGGGGGTCGGGAACAATATGTGATTCATACCGCCAATAATCAGCACTTTTCCCTGAAGGCAACCCCTGGCACAAAGGTAATCAACCACCAGGTGGTGGCGGAACTGATTGATGACCAATACTACACTAAAACCGGTGGCATCATTAAATATGCTGGTGTAGAGGTGGCTAAACGGGGTAAAGCCAAGCAAGGTTACGAAGTTACCAAAGGGGGTACCTTACTCTGGATTCCGGAAGAATGCCATGAGGTTAACAAAGATATTTCCCTGCTGCTTGTGGAAGACGGTCAATACGTGGAAGCAGGGACAGAAGTGGTTAAGGATATCTTCTGTCAGTCGTCCGGTGTAGTGGAAGTTGTCCAAAAAAATGACATCCTCCGGGAAATTGTGGTTAAGCCTGGGGAATTTCATCTGGTGGATAACCTGCCAGAGAACATGACCAGTGAGGGTCAGCTGATCTATCCCGGCTCCGAGCAGTTGCCAGGGATAACGGTAGACAACCTGTGTTATGGAGAAGCAGTGGATACACCTGATGGTATGGCACTGCTGCTGCGGCCAGTGACGGAGTTTGCTGTACCAGATGAGCCAGCGGTTCCCTCTCAGGCGTCCATTAATACCCAAGACAATTCCAACCAAGCTCCCCAAGGAACCCAGATTGAATTGCGAGCCCTCCAACGCATTCCCTATAAAGATGGAGAGCGGGTCAAGTCTGTGGATGGGGTGGAATTACTCCGCACCCAGCTGGTATTGGAAATGAGCAGCCCCGATGCTGGCAGTGACCATTCTAGTTCATCCCAGCTGAGTGCTGACATTGAGTTAGTCAGTACTGAGGAGGATGAAGCCTCTGAGGATATGCGATTACAACTGGTTATCCTGGAGTCGTTGGTGGTTCGCCGGGATAGCAATGCAGATCCGTTAGGGGGCAATACCAAAACCCGGATTTTAGTCAATGATGGGGACGAAATTCCTGCAGGTGCGGTAGTGGCTCGAACAGAAATTCAGTGTAAGGAAGCTGGTGAAGTCCGGGGGATTCAAGAAGGATTGGAAGCCATTCGCCGAGTGCTGGTGGTCAGGGATGCTGACCGAGTCACAATCCCGATTACATCTCCTGCCACAGTCAAAGTAGGGGATTTGGTCGTTGGTACCAACACCTTAGCGGAAGGGACACCCGCTGGAGAATCAGGTCAGGTGGTTCAGGTGACGGATGATTCCGTTATCCTGCGACTGGCTCGTCCATACCGAGTTTCTGCAGGGGCAATTTTGCAAATTGACAAGGGAGATTTGGTGCAGCGGGGTGATAACCTGGTACTACTGGTGTTTGAACGGGCCAAGACAGGGGATATTATCCAAGGTTTGCCCAGGATTGAAGAACTACTAGAAGCTCGCAAACCCAAAGAAGCCTGTATATTGGCCAGACGTCCTGGAGAAGCCCAGGTGATTTATGAAGAAGGTGAAACCGTTGATATCAAGGTAATTGAGTCAGACGGAGTCGTAACCGATTACCCCATTTCCCCTGGGCAAAATGCTATTGTTTCCGATGGTCAGCAAGTCGGTACCGCTGAACCAATCACCGATGGCCCAGCCAATCCCCATGAAATTTTAGAGATTTTCTTCAACTATTGTCTCGAAAAGAGAGGTGTCTACGAAGCGGCTTTAAAGGGATTGCAACAAGCACAGGCATTTTTGGTAAATGAAGTGCAGTCGGTGTATCAGTCTCAAGGCATTGATATTGCTGATAAACATATTGAGGTGATTGTTCGTCAGATGACCTCTAAAGTCAGGGTAGACGATGGTGGTGATACCACTATGCTACCAGGAGAACTCGTGGAGTTGCGGCAGATTGAGACAGTGAATGAAGCAATGGCTATCACTGGTGGTGCCCCAGCTCAGTATACACCTGTACTACTGGGAATTACCAAAGCATCCCTTAATACGGATTCATTTATCTCTGCTGCCAGCTTCCAAGAAACTACTCGTGTGCTGACAGAAGCAGCGATCGAAGGGAAATCTGACTGGCTCAGGGGTCTGAAGGAGAATGTCATCATTGGGCGTCTGATTCCCGCAGGAACTGGCTTCAATGCTTACCAAGAGCCCAATCTTGGTAGTCCAGAACCGGAATTCGACCATGGGAGTAGCATGGTCTATGGCTATGGTGAACCCACCGATAGTGCTGAATTACAGCAAGGCAACCTGCTTGATGATAACACAGCCCGTGTTTACAGCTTAGATGAGGAGAGTGATTTGGCTGCTGATCCTAGCAACTTAGACCCCTTGAATGGAAATTATTAACAATAAGGAACTCTACCCCGGATAAATCGTGGGAAAAACAAGGGCGTCTGATAATCAGCTTTTTAAAAGCTTTTCATCAGACGCCCTTACGGTATTATTTAGTATGATTCATTGCTATCACCAGACTTCAACCTAGCTGTATGCTTAGGTGTGGATGCAGTCGCTCATCAGTTTTCCACGGGGATTACAAGGTGCAGAGGCAACCCTGGGCACATAGCCCCCAATGATTTATAATACACCAGTCCTGAACTAACCTAGTGTGATCTGAAAACAATAATAAGGGGTTATCAACATGACAACTGTCAGTAAAAGTGAAAAACTCAAGGAAATACAGGAAGCCTATAAAAATAGTAATAAAATGGCTTATGAGTTGTGTAGAGTATTTGAACAGGTCTGGCAAGTTGCTCCAGATGAATCAGCCTTAGCAATCGCCAATAAGATTATGTTAAAAGACATATCTTATTTTATGTTTGTGTTTGATTTGGACACCGAGGAAGGTTATAGCGAAAAGCTCAAACAGGCTAGCAAGGAATCATTTAGAAGTCGTAGAGAATGGCGTCAAAAATTAGAAGACTTAGAAGAAAAAAAACAGCTGGAAGCAGAAGAAGAGGAAGTTAAGGAAAATTTGTTAAATTTACTAAATGATTCTAGCGCTGAGACTGATAGCAAGATTAGAGAAAATTTATTGGATATAGTAAAAGCTTGTCTTTGATTAAACCAGAGCATTACCCAGCTCTCTACTATACCAAAGGGAACAGGGAACAGGGAACAGGGAACAGGGAGTAGTGAGTAGGGAGTAGGGAACAGGGAACAAAATTCTCACAATTCATTTAGGATTCCTATACCATCACTGTTGCTTCAATGCTCCCTTGCTACAAGTTACAGGTAAATCGAAGCGTCTCTGGCTCACATCAGCCTTGATCAGCTCAGTTATTGACAAAAGTCATAACTGGGGGTATAGAGTTAAGCAGAAAATTGGGGAAAAAGGGATTGACCGTAGGTCAGGCTACGCGATGCTCCTTTGGAGCCGCTACGCGATCGCATTCGGCCAATCCGCTGTCCCACTTACCTTCATGTAGGGTGGGCAGTGCAGCAGACCGATTCACCAAGCTGGCCATAGCATTGGTAAGCACTGCCCACCAAAGGATTAATCACAATGGTTCGAGATGTAGGGTGGGCAGGGTCGCAGACAGATTCACCAAGCTGGCCATAGCATTGGTAAGCACTGACCACCAAACCATTAATCACAATGGTTCGAGGTGTAGGGTGGGCAGTGCAGCAGACCGATTCACCAAGCTAGTCATAGCCTTGCTAAGCACTGCCCACCCTAGGATTAATCACAATGGTCGAAGATCTCAGTTAAACGGAGAGGAAGAACAAGGGAAAGACAAGCCAGATCAAGGAGATTTTAACTAGTCAGTTATTTCCGCCACGGTATACGAGCGTTATACAAACTTCAGATCCTGTGCTTGGCTATAGCCATCAGGAACTATAGCAATAATGTCAATTTTCAAACTAGCCGGCATGGGAACAAGCTTCAAACTATCCGCTACGCTCATACCTCCAGCAATATTATTAGCAATCTGTTCCACTGAACCAATATTTGTCAAATCAGAAGGAGACAAGCCTGGAGTGATAGCAATAAAGTTTTTTAACAAGACATAGTTGCTGCCTTTGTGCAGTTGAATTTTATCCTTACCAGATTCGAACTTCTCAATTAGAACGAAGTCATTGAGACCATAAGTTCCTCCTCCCCCGACATAGTAAGGATTCTTGCTATCTCCAGCCGCCAATGTATCATTACCAGCTCCTCCGGTTAAGGTATCCTTTTCATTAATACCTGGATTGTTAAGTTTGGGATTTACACCTATGAGGATGTCATCACCAGAGCCCTCAAGCAGCCTGTCATTACCTAAGCCGCCAATCACAGTGTCGTTACCTGAGTCCCCAGACAAACTGTCATTGCCAGAGCCGCCACGCAGACTGTCGTTATCATCGCCACCCACCAGAGTGTCATTACCTCCACCACCAGACAGAGTGTCATTACCTCCACCACCAGACAGACAATCATTACCTGGGCCGCCAGACAGAATGTCATTACCTGGGCCGCCAAACAGACAATCGTTGGATAGCGTCTCTATTTCAGTTACTAATGTATCCATAGTCAATTTACTCTTTTTTTCGATATGAACGGTAGTCTAGGTAGGGTATGATTGAGAACAGCTATGGTTTTGTCGTCTTGCCTGACAGCAATAGGGAGCAGACCTATTTGTGAACACCATCGAGCTCTCAATCATCCCTTGGCTTAACGACTGCAATCAGATTAGCGATCGCTTTTCTGAAACCTCAACTAAACAGGATTAGCCACTCATTAGCTTGAGTCTTAGCAGTAATTCTGATCCCCTTTGCTGCCCAGTTGATGTTTGGTGGGCAGTGCAGCAGACCGATTCACCAAGCTAGTCATAGCCAAAGTAAGCACTGCCCACCAAACCATTAATCACAATGGTTCGAGATGTAGGGTGGGCAGTGCAGCAGACCAATTCACCAAGCTGGCCATAGCCAAAGTAAGCACTGCCCACCAAACGATTCATCACAATGCTCCGAGATGTAGGGTGGGCAGTGCAGCAGACCAATTCACCAAGCTGGCCATAGCCAAAGTAAGCACTGCCCACCAAACCATTAATCACAATGGTTCGAGATCTAGGGTGGGCAGTGCAGCAGACCGATTCACCAAGCCTGCCATAGCATTGGGTTTGCACTGCCCACCAAACGATTAATCACAATGCTCCGAGATCTCAGTTAAACGGAGAGGAAGAACAGGGGAAAGACGCGCTAGATCAAGGAGATTTTAACTAGTCAGTTGTTTCCGCCACGGTATACGAGCGTTATACAAACTTCAGATCCTGTGCTTGGCTATAGCCATCAGGAACTATAGCAATAATGTCAATTTTCAAACTAGCCGGCATGGGAACAAGCTTCAAACTATCCGCTACGCTCATACCTCCAGCAATATTATTAGCAATCTGTTCCACTGAACCAATATTTGTCAAATCAGAAGGAGACAAGCCTGGAGTGATAGCAATAAAGTTTTTTAACAAGACATAGTTGCTGCCTTTGTGGAGTTGAATTTTATCCTTACCAGATTCGAACTTCTGAATTAGAGCGAAGTCATTGAGACCATAAGTTCCTCCTCCCCCGACATAGTAAGGATTGTTCTGATCTCCAATCACCAATGTATCATTACCAACTCCTCCGATTAAGGTATCCCTTTCATTCATACCTGGCTTGTTACTGTTGGGATCTACACCTACAAGCAAATCATTACCTGAACCACCAGACAAAAAGTCGTTACCTAAGCCGCCAAACAGAGAGTCGTTACCTGACCCGCCAGACAGAGAGTCGTTACCTGAGTCGCCAAATAGAAAGTCATCACCAGACATGCCATGGAGAAAGTCGTTACCTGACCCACCAGACGCAAAGTCGTCACCATGGCCGGCAAGCACACAATCGTGACCATCGCCTCCGAAAATAGCGTCATTTCCGCCACGTGCCAGGATTAAATCGTTGTTGTTAGTACCCGGAATAAATTCAGAAGCGCCAGTACGAACAATCACGTTAAAAGATCCTGAGATTCCTTTCGACGATAATATTTTTAACTCTGACTCATCGGAAACTAAATCTTGTATTTGCTTCAAATTGAACTGAGTCGGTGTAGCAGAAGGATCAGGTAACTGGGGGCTAGGAACTTCCTGATTCTGGATAGATTTTGGCAGTGACTTGATTAAATCTAGTTCTGATTTCGAAATTAGGTTGGATAACTTCTGAGCTTCAGTTACTAAGGTGGCCATAGTCAATTTACTCTTTTTTTCGATATGAACGGTAGTCTAGGTAGGGGATGATTGAGTTCAGCTATGGTTTTGTCGTCGTGCCTAACAGCAATAGCGATGCAGCGCGGTCTTGGGGAGGCAGCGCGGTCTTGGGGGTTCCCCCCATGAGCGACTGCCGTGGTTTCCCCCATGAGCGACTGCATCAAGACAGGGAGCAGACCTATTTCTGAACACCATCGAGCTCTCAATCATCCCTTGGCTTAACGACTGCAATCAGATTAGCGATCGCTTTTCTGAAATCTCAACTAAACAGGATTAGCCAGTGATTAGCCTTGAGTCTTAGCAGTGATTGTGATCCCCTTTGCTGCCCAGTGTTGCGTCAGTGCTGACTCCGAAATGTAAACTTTTGTAACTATCTGCATAATTTCCTGAGCTTGACCTGATACTTACTTGGATGGTTTAGTTGTAAATTTTTGTAAAGAAATTATGGAATTTGCTGGATTCCCTGTTGAGTCTTTAATACAACTTACAGCCCTTGTAAGTTTTCCATGGTGCTGATCAAACCAGGTCTCAGCTAATACACATTTACTTTACATTAGCTGATTGGTTGCAATGTGATTAACAGTTAACTGTCAACGATCAACTGTAACGTTGATGCTTTAGCCACAGTCTGTAAGGGTTTACAAGTTTTATCTTAAGGAAGGCAAGCAAATGGCGCAGGGTGCGTTTTATCAAGAAGATGAACTTTTCTTAGAAGCAGTAAAGCTCTGGGATTTAGAAAATTTATATATAGATATAGGCGAACAAAAACAGAGGGAAACCCAGAATAAAACCACACTTACACCAGTAGAAAAAGTGTGCTTGAGAGGATTGCTTTGTGGCTACTCCCCAAAAAAAATAGCTGAGACTCTCCATCGCAGCTCTAACTCAATCGCTGTTGCCTTGACTAGGGGATTGTATCGATATGTCGAAGCACTAACTAATCGAGAATTAAATAGCCTCACTAACTGGAAAGACGTCCCTAAGTGGCTAGAAGTTGCAGGATACAAAATGCCTCATTACCACCACGATTGGGGGGAAGCACCAGAAATTTCGGCTTTCTATGGACGCACTAATCAACTCAATCAACTGCAGCAATGGATTAGTAAAAAGCAATACTCACTAGTAGCCATTTTGGGTATAGGAGGGATTGGTAAAACCACTCTAGCTGTCAAACTGGCAAACAACCTTCAGGGGGAATTTGAGTATATTATTTGGCGTAATCTGCGCCATGCTCCACCCCTAAAGCAACTGCTAGTAGAGCTGCTTCTCTTCCTATCTCACCAGCAATCATTCAATTTACCAGAAGACATCAACGCTCTTATTTCTAGCTTGGTAAGATGTTTACAAGAGCATCGGTGTCTGATCGTACTGGATGACGCAGAGCAGATTCTAAGTCCTGGCGCTATAGCTGGATACTATCAAGCCAACTATGAGGATTATGGTCAGCTATTTAGACGAGTAGCACAGGAAAAACACCAAAGTGCTTTGCTGCTTATCAGTTGGGAAAAATTTCTACAACTAGAGTTACTGGAGCAAAAAAATAACAGTACTGCTTCCTTAACTCTGAAGGGTTTACCTACAGAAGAAGCTGAGAAAATTTTAGTAGATAACGGTTTATGTGGAAATACAGAAGAATGGGAAACCCTGATTACCCGTTATCGAGGCAATCCCTTAGCATTAAATCTAGTAGCGACAACAATTTACAAATATTTTAATGGCAGTGTCTCGAAATTTTTAAGCTTGAATGAGGTATTTGTTCCCGAACCAATGAGGTTAATTTTAATTGCACAGTTGAATCGCTTAGATCAGTCAGAAATAGAAGTGATGAGGTATCTAGGGATAAGTACCAAACCCGTTTCCCGAGAACAATTGCGCCAGGATATTACCATTACCTCGGATTCAAAACTAATCAATGTTTTACAATCCCTCCAGAGGCGTTCACTGATTGAAACATTCACAGACATTAGTCAAACTTTTTTCACCCTATCCCCTGTAGTTAGTTCTGTGATTTTTAGTATTAAGTAGTCGGACAAAATTAGGTTTAACTGTCAAGATAGGGAACAGGGAACAGGGAACAGGGAACTGTATTAACTTTTGGTAGCTTTACAAAAGTTAATACAGTTCCGTTTATTTATGTCCAGGTACTTAGTTCAAAGGGCAAAAAGCAACAGAAGTGAGGGAGGAGTGTGGGAAGTGTGGGAAGTGTGGGGAGGGTGGGCAGAGAAGAAGGTATATTTACCCTATTCCCTGTTCCCTATTCCCTCTTCCCTGGGCATAGCGCTATAACAATTTATCTGAAATTTACTTAAAAACTAAGTCATTAACAGCAGAGGATTTCTGCAATGGCGAAATGCCAGCCAAATCCAAAATCTGGGGAATCAAGTCTTCTCGCCGGACTGCCATCATGTGAACACCCTGACAAAGTTGCTGTGCGAGCTTAACTTGCTCAGCGGCAATTTTTATCCCTTCTTGTAACTGATTATCTGCTGCTGCTAGCCGATCAATAATCTCGTCAGGGATATTAACCCCTGGAACATTTTTATTAATAAACTTAGCATTTTTAGCGGATTTGAGCAAAAATATCCCTGCTAAAATCGGCTTATTACTACCAGCAGCAATCTGATCCATAAACTTCTCTAGCCGATCAAAATCACAAATCAGCTGGCTTTGGAAAAACTGTGCTCCGGCATCCAGTTTCCGTTCAAACCGACTCTGTAACCCTGACCAACTCTTAAGCTGGGGGTCTACTGCTGCACCAGTAAATAAATCAGTTCCTTGATCAGTAAGGGGCTTATCATTGAAATCAACCCCTTGATTTAGCTTAGTAATTAGTTGCAATAGGCGTACTGATTCCAAATCAAATACACTTTTAGCATCAGGGTGATCACCTGCTTTGACTGGATCACCGGTTAGGGCGAGAATATTACTGATACCTAAAGCGTTAATACCCATCAAGTCAGCTTGCAAGGCAATGCGGTTGCGATCGCGACAAGCCACCTGACAAATTGGTTCAATTCCCTGCTGGCGTAAAATCACCGAGGCTGCCCAAGACGACATCCGCATGACTGCCCTAGAGCCATCAGTGATATTGATAGCATGGACTCTATCCTTCAGGGTTTGAGCCATTTTGACCATGTGAGCTGGGTTACCCCCCTTGGGGGGTGCCACTTCTGCAGTAATCAAAAATTCACCGGACTCAACGGCAGTGCGAAATGAGTTCTTAGTAGGGTTAGTCATTTATGGTTATAGTATGTACTTATCTCCAGGAATTAGGTTACAGCAATGAACCCTAATGCAGTTTTCACCCTGGACAAGGTCTGGTTTGCGATCGCTTCCGCTTTTTGTCGCCCCTCTCGCAACAGGCCCTCAAGATAGCCCTGCTCTGACCTAACATCTTGATACTTCTGTTGAATCGGCTTGAGCGCTTCAATTGTTACCTCTGTGAGTAAGGGCTTGAATGTGCCCCAACCCATATCCTGACATTCTGTCGCCACCTCTTCCTTTGTTTTCCCAGAAAGCAGGGTATACAAAGTTAGTAGATTATCACATTCCGGGCGTTCTGGATCATCAAACCATAAGCCTCTAATCGGGTCAGTTTTACAGCGCTTGATTTTCTTTTGGATCTCCTGAGGGGAGTCAAGCACGTTAATCCTGCTCAACTCGGATGGATCAGACTTAGACATTTTGCGCCTGCCATCAGTGAGACTCATGACACGAGCACCAGCTTTTCGGATCATAGGCTCTGGCAACTTTAGCACAAGATTCTGGTGACTGCCAAACTTGTCATTGACTCGGATAGCGATATTACGAGTCAGTTCGATGTGTTGCTTCTGGTCCTCTCCCACTGGAACTTGATCGGCATCATAAAGTAGAATATCCGCTGCCATCAATACTGGGTAGTCCAGTAAGCCAGTACTGACATTTTCCCCTTGTTTTACTGCTTTTTCCTTGAACTGGATCATTCGCTCTAGCCAGTTGAGAGGGGTAATGCAGTTGAGCAGCCAAGCTAGTTCACTGTGGGCAGGGATATGGGATTGTACGAAGATGGTAGAGCATTCTAAATCAATCCCGCAGGCTAAGTAGAGGGCAGCAATGCTTAAGGTATCTTCTGCTAGAGTGGCAGGGTTATGGGGTACAGTAATAGCGTGTAAATCAACTACACAAAATAGATTATCATACTGACTTTGACCTTCGACCCAGTTGCGGATAGCTCCAAGATAGTTACCCAGGTGAAGATTGCCAGTTGGTTGAACTCCAGATAGAACGCGCTGTTTACCCATGTATGATCGAGTGATTGCTTAAATCGGTTTGCCGAAACGGTATCAGTGTAATCCCATTTTCCCACTGGTTAGGCTAAATTTGGATTATTTTCGCCATTGCTAGGTCGTTAACCCAGCCATCAGTTCAGGCATCAGTTAAAATTTTTTGCCATTTATGGCAGCTTGGATGAGAATATAGTGGTGTAAAGATTCTTAATATTTTCTTAATTGGACTTATAGCATGGCAGAAATTCAGTTCTCTAGAGGCATCACAGAAGAAGTTGTACCCGATATACGTATAACTCGCTCGAAAACTGGTCAGACTGGCACTGCAACCTTTTATTTTAACAAGCCTCAAGCTATCGATAAAGACTTTAAGGAAGATATCACCGGAATGTACATGGTTGACGAAGAAGGTGAGATTTCTACCAGTAAGGTTAATGGCAAATTTGTTAATGGTGAACCAATGGCTATAGAAGCAACTTACATAATGAAATCTCGAGAGCAGTGGGATCGTTTCATTCGTTTTATAGAACGGTATAGTGAAGAAAATGGACTTAGTAAATCCAAACAGGATTAAGCTGAGTCTTGAGTGCTGGGTACTAAGTCTGGTTTACAGGGTCTGGTTTACAGCTAACCGTCAACCGTCAAAAACGCTTAGTACTCAGCACTATACCCAAGTCAGATGTCGCTGATTTCCTTAGTAATCACATTAATGGGAGCAGAGCAATAAACGCAAAGCTCATTAGCAATCGCTACCGCTTCTTCAGGGGTTTTATCTAAGTACATTGCGGTCAGAGCATAATCTTGTCCAGCACCAATGGCACCAAATTCATTAATTTTATCGACAAGATAGCCATCACTGATACAAAAAATATCCTGTTCTACTGCTAACAAATATTCATTTCTGCGACCAAAGGTATCGTCTTTATCCTTTGCCCAAGCATAAAATTCCACAATAAAATCCAGAACAGCCTGAACCGTAGGAGCGGCTGGAGAATGGTTTCTGGCAAATATTTGCATGAAACTCAGTTCCATGGTATATCCCACGCCGCCAATAATCATGTTATTGATTTCAAATAGCTTGCCCCACTCATCCCCAGTGACCCGGTGAGTTTGCTTGAGGTATCCTGACAGCCGAATGCTGTCGGAGGCAAAAACTAGTTTATCAGGGTATTTTCTGGCAGCCACAACGCTCATAAGTTGCTCCTAATGGTTTTAGTGGTTGATTACGGTGAAACAGGCATCGATATAGCAATCATTAACAAACTAGTTTAGCCTTATCCATTGCAACCAGTTCCTGTAGGGTGGGCAGTGCCTGGAGTGTGGGGTGTGGGGTGACCGGGTGTGGGGTGTGGGGAGATGGGGAGATGGGGAGATAGGGGAGATAGGGGAGATTTTTATTAAGGGTAATTATCCTGACATGATATAGCAATTCTACGACTTGTGAGGTACAAATTTCTGGTTTTTAGGGAGCAGGGAGCAGGGAGCAGGGAGCAGGGAAGAGGTAAGAGAGAAGAGGGAAGAGGTAAAAAATAATGTGTACCTCATAGCTACGAGAAACGCTATATAGCACTACGCATTCAGATGTTTGACATTGTCTTGATGCAGTCGCTCATGGGGGAAACCCCCTTTGGCCGACTGCATCGCTCCTAAACTCCGAAACCTAGTCCTAGCTTACTTTTGACTTCTGACTTCTGACTTCTGACGCTAAGCGTAGCGCTATATAATGCCCTGTGGCCAGCTGATCTGATCTGGGTGCATCTCAATGCAGGGCGGTCTTGGCGGAAACCCCCACTCGCGCTTTGCATCAAGACGGGAGTAGGAAACAGGAAAAAAATCCTGTGTACCTGATTAAGATCAGAACCGCTATCAGAAACACATTTTGAAACCCAAACCCCAGGAAGGATTAGCTGAGGAGAATAGTGTTGGAATCGGGAAGAAGTAGTTTTCGAGACTTCTTCCCGATTCCCGATTCCCGACTCCCGACTCCCGACTCCCAACTCCCGACTCCCGATTCCAAATTCTAAATTCTAAATTCTAAATTCTACTTGGTGGTGCGTTACGGGGCGGGCTATTCCAATACTGGCGCTCGAAGTTGAAAATGAGGGCAAGCCCGCCCCTAACGCACCCTACATTCGCGCATTCTAAATTCTAAATTCTAACTTCCCGATTCCCCTACACAAGATTTCCAAGACCAGCGATTAAGCCGCGACAGACACTAGTCATAAAATCTAAGTCCAGGGTATCAATGCGATCGCTTGGTTTATGGTAATGGGGATTGCGCAGAAATGCTGTATCGGTTACCATCAAAGCTCGATAACCTTGGTCCCAAAATGGAGCGTGGTCACTGAGTCTGGTCTGACGAACGATTACCCCTCGTAATGGTACTGGTAAGCACTGACAAGGGATCCCAGCTTGGCGGATACGGCGAGCTAAATGCCTAAAATCAAGGATTGTTGGCAAGTTTCCTACTAAGGCAATGAAGTCCCCCTGATTGGGGTAAAAGTATTTTAGTCCTGGTGGGTACCATTGGGAATTGGGAGTGCGATCGCAATACCCTAACATTTCCAAAGACAGCATTAACCGCAAGGGTTGCTGTTGTTCCTTTAAATAGGCAGCATAGGCAGCACTTCCGAGCAATCCAGACTCTTCCATATCAAATGCTACCAGTCGAACTGGGCGTTTAGGCGCTTGAGTGGCAAAGGCTCTAGCTAATTCCAATAGCACCGCTACGCCGGTAGCATTATCATCTGCTCCTGGGCTTCCAGGTACCGCATCATAGTGAGAGCCAATTAAAATCGGAGCAAACTGTTGCGGTCTCGCCTCTTTTCCCGGTAGATTCAGAATCAGATTATGATGGGTTTTGCCCGACACCTGAAACTTGTGAATTTCAACGCTTCCCCACTGTTCTAATTCCTGGCGGATGTACTCCTGGACATAGAAATGTCCCGCAGATGCCATATACGGATCGCGATCGCGTACTATCTGACTGAGGTGGGTGATTAGACGTTCTTTTAGATCCAAAGTAATGTAATCAGGCAGAAGATTATCACCTAATCTTACCATCTGGGGATTTGGTCCCAAGTAAGCATTCAGCCGTCAGCGGTCAGTGGTCAGCGGTCAGTGGTCAGTGGTCAGCCGTCAGCGGTCAGTGGTCAGCGGTCAGTGGTCAGCGGTCAGCGGTCAGTGGTCAGCGGTCAGTGGTCAGCCGTCAGCCGTCAGCCGTCAGCCGTCAGCCGTCAGCTAACGTAACTCAGATTAAACTAATGCTTACCTGTTTTATTCAAAAGCTGATAGCTGATAGCTGATAGCTGATAGCTGATAGCTGATAGCTGATAGCTGATAGCTGATAGCTGATAGCTGATTGCTGATTGCTGATTGCTGATTGCTGATTGCTGATTGCTGATTGCTGATTGCTGATTGCTGATTGCTGATTGCTGATTGCTGATAGCTGATTGCTGATTGCTGATTGCTTACGGTCCCAACAGCACCCCTACACCAGTACCATGATTATGTGCTCAGGTGATTTCCGGGTAACCGATTGTAGTCAAAATCCCTGATTATGGGATATAATTAGATTAAACTATTCCGATATTTTTTCTCGTGTCCAGGTAGATTCAGCATTACATGGTGATGGCTTCTAGCCAACACTTGATTCTCCTGGATTTCGAGACTTCCTAATTTTTATAATTCTGAGCAGATGGACTGCGACCCAAAGAAATGCCCCCCATCTCCCATATACAGATTGCGATCTACAGCGTTTGTATATGGGTTGTAAACACACTTCTTGTCAAAAAAGGCAGCTATGCAGAAGTAAAGGAGTAAGGTTTCAAGGGGAATGTTTTTTGATAACTAATTATCCGGACATGATATCAAACAGCTTTGAGGAGATGCACCCTGACAACAAGGCAAAAGGTAACAGGCAAAAGGCAACATTAGGAAAGAGATCTGAAGTTCCTTATTCCTTATTTCCTACTTCCTACTCCCAGCCCTATCCTTAAATTTACTCGTTAAATTTACTCGTTAAAAAAAGCGATGCTTTGCAATATCCGCTACGGTAACGCTACGCGATAAAGCGTTCGCGTAGCGTGGCCTTAGGCCTCAGCTTCCGCTAAGAGCGAACGCTTTTTTTTATTATCCCTAAAACTCCCCAAAAAAACTTTTTAAAACCCTTGACAAACTAAATTATAATCATTACAATAATCAATATAAACCTAACGAGTTCAAGTGTTTATCTATGTCAAAAGAGTTTAAGTCAAACTTCAAGAAACAACCTGTTGAGCACACTCTGAAAGGCTCTCGTGAAGCAGTAATCTATAGTATCCAAATGCTTTATAAATTGGGCTATGGGTCGATTGCGGAATGGACTCCTCTTGAGCCGACTGAGGTTCCTGGGGAAGTAATTACTAAAATGATGAAGTATTGGCTGTTGCCATAACACTTTAAATTTCTGGGGGGGTTTCCCCCCCTGGCAAAGGCTCCGGTCTGTTAGTGTAGCTTGGCCTGTGGCCAATTACATCGGATTAGATCAGGTTGGGTTTGGAAACTCATTGACATAGATCATTTAAATAGCCGTGGATAGTATTTCTACGGCTATTTTTTTTGATTTTTGAGACTTATATAAAAAGGGAATCGGGAATCGGGAATCGGGAATCGGGAATTGGTAAAAAATTATGTGTACCTTATAGTTATAAAAAACGCTAGATATCCAATAATTCTAGTAAAGCTGGGATAGCCGTAATCTCATTGGTTTTATCATCTACTTTCACTTGCTATAGACACAGCCGATGCTAACTCGCTATGGCGCTAACCACATGCAAAGCCGATTTTTCCTGGTTGCGGTCATAGGAACCCTTGATTTGTTTGCCATCAATGGGCACAACCTGTGCCCCATTATCTGTCACGAAACTATTTAACCAGCTCTTGAAGCTCTGCTCAAAAGTACTGGGGGATATTTACTCAAATACTCGCGCCTTATGTATCTGCAATGGGTACCCATTGGGTAATGGTAAAAAGGTCGATAACCAATGCTGGTGGCTGAGTCCATAGGTTTCAATGTCTTCTCATATCATGTCGGGATAATTACCCTTAATAAAAATCTCCCCATCTCCCCATCTCCCCATCTCCCCATCTCCCCACCCTCCCTCTAATTATAGGTTTCAACCTGACTTGATATCACCCCCTTGCGCCGACCATGGTGGCTAAGAGTGCAATCATCACCATACTTACAAATAGATGAAGCACACCTTGTTTCCCTCGCGGATCACTGCGGTGCGACCCCGGTCGGGAAACCCGACCTAGGGAACGCGCACCAAGAGAGAGGTTTTCACAATACTTGAGCATTTGCTGCTGAAGTTTTTGAGCATCATTAGCAGGCTGTAGTGGCAAGGATTGACTACTGGTTGCCGTTGAGTTAGGGGGTGTATCGAAGCCTTTTACCATGGGAAATCTTTATTGTTACATCGGTTTCCCTCGCATATTATGAGTTCGTTTTTCTTGCGCTTAACCTGTTTATGTAACTTGACATGTTTAACATTATTTTTGTCGTTTTGTCAAGTAGTTCATTTGTTATTAAAATTTGATCTGCTCCCTATCTGCAGAATGCTACATTCAGTCAAATTACTTAGGAAAATTCAGGGAAGTGAAACTCTGAAAGCCATCCTAATTAAGGATTTGAACGATAACTTTCTATGAGAAACTCACAAACGAGCTAAATTGCTCAAACTTTTATAGGAATTCCCATACTCATGAGGTCTTTCGTCCTGGGTTTTAGGGATCTAAGGCCGTGGGTCACGCTTACTGGCAGAGCCAGACGCTGCGCTAACGGGAACTGAGCAGGAAACAGGGAACAGGAAACACAGAAGAGGGAAGAGGGAAGAGGGCAAAAATATTGTGTACCTCATTAGGCTGAAAACTGCTATATAAGATAATCAGCTTAGCCTTAGTGGTCACCCAGTTTGACGAAGTAGGGATATTAAAGTTTAGATTGTCTTATACCAATTCTCCCTGATGTTGCGCCATATCAAACCGAACTTTAGTCACCCCTAACTTTTGGGGGGAAGGCTATAGCAGGGGTCTGTATTCGTGGCACGATTAAATTAAATAGAATAGAAATGGTATCACTGAGATAAAAGTTGTTTGTTTTGAAGGTATTGTGATGAACAAAAAATTTACTTCACTCATTAATTTGCTGCGAAAGAATTTTCTGGCTTTTCTAGTAATTTTCTTAGCTTCACTAAGCTTGTTAATTGTCAAACCAAGCACAGCGCTAGCCGCCGATGATTTGATATTTTACGAAGGTAACAGTTGTACACAAGATATAGTTTTTAGTTACGATTCTACTGTAAGTATTGATGAGAATTGTCAATCATCGGGATCGGAATGTTACGGCGATAACGATGAAGCAAGATCTTTAAAGATCTTGGGATTTGTCAATTCTGAAACTCGAGTAGAAGTCTATGATCATCCCGAGGCAGATTCTACTGATGACTTTGCAGTTATAGACATCACAGATCCAAATTTTAATGAATTTTGTGTTGAAACATTTGAAAAATCAATCGATGATAATGGTGTCGAGGTTTATGTGGCATACAAAAATGGATTAGATGGGAAGGTTTCTAATGTTAAAGTAATACCATAACTATAAGGTATTCGAAAAACATTGAAGCCTAAGGAATTTAAGTAGAAGGGCACACTAATTAAGCAGTGATCACAGACTGCCCATATGTGTTAAAAAAGTCTATCAGACTAGGTTTGAGTAATTCAGCACCTGAGAAATTGACTTATCAATGGGGAGTGTGGTCAAAACCCTGGAGTCCCTGAAGCGAGTCCGTCGGCTGATAAGATGGTGTCTTGCTTTCTCACCAATAATATAAATCCCATTATTGGTGAGAGGGCAATTCCAAAACGAGTAACTGTTGAACCACATCTGGGCTTGTAAGAGCTATAGCGGTGTTCAGACATGTTAAGTACAGTAGCAGCAATGAGTAAGCCCTCACGGGGTGACAAGGAAGTTGAAGCCTTGATATAGCTTGGTTTTAACCATATAGACCTAGGGGAAAAAATGAGCATTTGTAATAATCATCATCATAAACCGAGTAGGTATAAAAACTTCTACGAGTGATTAGCGTAATATTTACGCTAATCATGTTTATTTGTGTAAATTTAAACAAGAAATAGACACCAAAAGTTGATTGATATGATGGTAAATTTATGAATTTAATTGAGTTAAAATTAGGAAATAAAAAATAAAGCTTAATTAAACCCATCTTATATCAAGTCCGGTTGAATACTTACACTCTGCCTTCGATACACTTTTATTATGGGTATTCAACCGGACTTGATATGAAACTAGCATTGATAGACAAAGGGATGCAGCAAGGTCTTGGAGCTTTACCCCAACACCTCACTCCTCCCTCTTCTCTACTCCCGACTCCCGACTCCCGACTCCCTATTCCCGCTCCTTCTTACAAAAATCATGAGCCTTATTGTTAATCTTATCAAGAAGATCAGTTACCTCAGCCGGAGGATTAGGCATCAGATAAATTTCCGTTAATGCATCTGACCAAAGTTGTTTGTTGATGAAATAGTTAATTCGTTTCAGAGCAATCTGATCAGCACTCGCATCTTCAGCTTTCAGATTACTTTCTAATGCAGTTAAGTCAGCGGTGACTTGATTACGCTTTTCGTCATTCATTAAACGAAAACTTATATTAGTAGGACGTTCCTCTAAAGGAATTGTATTCCGCCAAAAGTAATCTTTACCTGGTTGTAGGGGTTTCCCTTGATAAACGATACTAGTAGTAGTAGGCTCTAAGGGTTGCTCCCACAATTGTTGATGAGTACGATGTTCACGCACCTCAATACCTTTCATTTCTCCTTGCCATAGGAATAGGGGTTGCTCACTCCAAATTTCTAAGCTTCCTGTCTGATCAGAATTCGGGTCAATATCTGGTAGTTTACCAGGGGTGAGCATGCAGAGAGTTTGCTCGATAGCCTTAGGATCTCTTGTGCCCCCTTTACCTTTTTTACGTCGCAATCTCTCCCAGATATCAGCCCATTTTAAGGTAACTAGCTGCCGTTGAAAGTGGGATAACTCTTGACCAGACTGAGGTCTTTTTACTATTGCTTCAAGAGGCAGTGCAGAAGAACAGAGTAGCACGACCACTGTTAGTGCCAGGGTGGATTTGTTTTGGATTATTTTAATCATAATACAGTATTTTTAAATTCGGTAAAGTACAAATTATTGGTTTTTAGGGAATCGGGAATCGGGAATCGGGAAAAAATATTGTGTACATGATAGTTATGAAAAACGCTATATTTGAGCTGATTCCAGTAAACTATTAT
The DNA here is from genome assembly GCF_010671925.1 of Moorena sp. SIOASIH. GTDB lineage: Bacteria > Cyanobacteriota > Cyanobacteriia > Cyanobacteriales > Coleofasciculaceae > Moorena. The sequence goes on from NZ_JAAHIH010000004.1 coordinate 1,255,509, forward strand.
TTACTTTTGGATTTTGCTTTAACAATAATTGTTCCCTACTCCCTACTCCCTACTCCCTACTCCCTACTCCCTACTCCCTTTGCGTAACGCTATAGATCCTAAACACTACTAAAGGCATCAAAGTAGGTAGCAGCACCTTCAAGGAGATATAAATTTGTAGTGAAATCAAGCAATAAACTAACCAATAGATCAACCAAGCATTACCTAGATTGATCAAGAATGATCCTAAATCAATTGTGATAATTTTTCTTCCCTGCTCCCTGCTCCCTGTTCCCTGTTCCCTGTTCCCTTGTTTAGGATAATCCTGTTTAATTAACCTAAATCCCTTACCTAAAACAGCGGTTAGCAAAATCATCAAGGTATTAGGAATTGGTATCACCAGATGCTGGTAAAAAAGATGGTGGGCGATGTAACTATGGGCTTCACCACCAGTAAATGATGATTTGCTATCGAACCAATCTCGCCAACCCTGTGAACCACGCCAGAAGGCTACCGGAAGGGGAAGCAGATTATTATCTTGCCCTTCTTGATCAATTCCTGCTTCTTTATATCCTCCTGAAGCAACAATCACTATGGTCTGGTTAAAGGTTATAGGACGCTTAGTTAGTTTTGCCCCCCTAACCCCCCAATTTTGGGGGGTAATGATGTCAAAGTCCCCCAGAATTGGGGGATTTAGGGGGCTCGAACAGGAGCCTAATAACTCACAAGCAGAAATTCTTTGATAAACTTGCTCTGGAGGTAGGGAATAGTCAATAATCGGTTGAAACCATTGTAAGAAATATGCGATCGCAGGACGTTTGACCCTCCCCAACCAAGCCAGTTGTGTATTGGTTTGTGTATGGGCTTGTGTATCGGAACCATTAACCAAATCAATCACTGAAGTCCTAAAGTTCTGATTACTGTCTTGAAGCTCAGGTAATCCCATAGCCAATTGAGTAGTGCCGGAATCTTGATCACGTAAACAATAGGAAAGGACTAGTAAATAGCTAAACGGACAACTTTGATCACACTTGTTGCTAGGTAACTCCACATACCAATCATAGGTTGTAATATCTCCTTCCATGGTTTGATTGAGGTTAGCAATTTTATCACTCACCCCATAATAATCAGCAGGAGGATCAGCTTCAATTGCTGCCCAAACTAACCAGGTATTATTGTTAATCGCTTCAGTAATTGATTGTCGTAACCGTTTACTATTATCTGGCTGTTGTTGGTCTTGATCTAAGATATAATCAAACCCAATTATCCTAGCATTACTGGTAACTAATTTATCTAATATACTTGCTAAGTAACCATAATCCATATACCTTCCATCCACCAATTTAACGTTGTCCTGTTCAAGAGACTTGTTATCAATTTGAACTAACCGAACTGGAGACTTAACTGGAGAAGGATTAGCTTGCCACTGCACCTGCTGAGTAACCTGACGGTAACCAGCTTGTAACAACAGACGAGATTCTAACAGTAAATCCTGACAATCTGGTATTAAACTAACGGTTAACCATGCCGATAACCAAAGGGCTTCTTTTTTAGTGGGCAACCAATTTCTGAGACTGTGCCCTAAACCAAATGGTTCCAAGCGAAACAATACTGATTGGGGATGGCGAAATAAGGTAGGGATTAAGTAAGCAGAAGGATAGGTAAGATTTTGTTGGTCTTTGAGAAAAGCACAAGCATCCCGTAGCGCTTCATGAACATCCTTATACTCAGCCAAACTGTTGAGAAATTTGACAATAAAAACTTGAGCAACCTGATTGTGAATAGGTTCTGCCATTACCGCCACTTGAGGTAAGCCTAAAGCAATTAGGGATTCCGCAATCGAGATACCATCACAAGAATTAAAAATAGCAAACTTCAGGCCATTAGCTATCCCTTGTTGGAGGGATTGTTGAATCTCATTAATTCCTAGAGAAGCATCAGGAGCAATATGTAATTCCCCACCAGTACAAGGAGTTTCATTACTATGTCCAGCAAAGAATAAAATATCCCAACCCCTAGGATTAGCAATTTCCTTAACAATTTCCTGCTTAAGACTAGTAGACTCTGTTCCTGGTTGCCAACCAATAAATTTTATGTCAGCCAGCTTAGACAGGTGAGCTAACGCCTTGCGGTCTTCTTTAAAGTCTAATCCTTTTTCATCACCCAAGATAGCCAACACTCTGGCTCGACGACGGATTGAAGGAATAATTTTATCATGACTAATTCCAGCATGGATAGTCTTAGAAACACGAGCAATCCGGATAGTTCCGAATCCGGATAAATTAGTCCTAGTAGTAGTAGTAATTTCCCAAGCTTCCCAAGGTAAGCGAGTTAATTCAGGACAGTTACAGGTGAGGATAATATCAACCCAATACCGACGATTAATAGACGAATCCGTAACTGCCTTAGCAATTTCCTCACGAATCTCATATAACTCTCCATCCCGTAACCAACTATGAAATATTGATAAAAACCTAGCTTCTGCTTCCCGCAACAGGGCAGCTGGATCTTTCTTAACTGTAATTCTACCACTTTTTGGGACTTTACCTCGCAAATTTTGGTAACAATTAATGTAAGCATATTTCCAGTCTTGGTAACCTTGATCAAGGTCTTGAGGATAATCTACTATTGCAGCAATAGTCTTACCATTTTCCCAAGATAACTCAAAGTTACATCCTGACTTGATTTTGATGACTTTAAGGTGAAAAATCTTACTTTTCATCTGACTTAGAGTAGTTGTTAATTGGCTTATAATCGTAGGGTGGGCAGTGCCTAGCAACCCCCTTTGGAAACAAATTAATCTAACTGATGCACTGCCCACCGACATGAACTAGTAAACAAGTGATTAATCCTAGGTGGGCAGTGCCTAGCAAAGCCCTTTGCAAGCTTCAAAATCTGTCTGATGCACTGCCCACCCTACATGAACTAGTAAACAAGTGATTAATCCTAGGGTGGGCAGTGCCTAGCAACTCCCTTTGCAAGCTTCAAAATCTGTCTGATGCACTGCCCACCCTACATGAACTTATAGTGATTAATCGTAGGTGGGCAGTGCCTAGCAACCCCCTTTGCAAACAAATTAATCTAACTGATGCACTGCCCACCCTACATGAACTTATAGTAGTCAGCGGTCAGCGGTCAGCGGTCAGCGGTCAGCGGTCAGAGCCGGTGGGTGGAATGGGCATCTTGCCCGTTTCATTTCCGACGGGCTGTTTCAACCAGGCGCTCAGAGGTTGAAAATCAGGGCGAGCCCTTGGGTGGTGCGTTACGGGCAGCAACCTAACACTGGCGCTCGGTGTTGAACATGACGGCAAGCCCGCCCCTAACGCACCCTACGCAACTCCCGATTCCCGACTGCTGGTGGGCAGTGCCTAACAACCCCCTTTACAAACAAATCAATCTAACTGATGCACTGCCCACCCTACATGAAATCCCGATTCCCGATTCCCGATTCCCGATTCCCTACTCCCTACTCCCTACTCCCTACTCCCTACTCCCTACTCCCTACTCCCTACTCCCTTTAAATTCAAACAACATCGACATTTGTGCTGTTTCCTCAGCAGTGGTAATTGTCGCTAGAAACTTTTCATGATTAGCCCCCACAAACTGAGTAAATAAATAGTCCTCATTAGTGCTCAATTCCTGCTGATCCAAGACCATGGTATAATCAGTAATACGCAATTTTATGCCCGAAGGTGGAGTATTACCTGGGCTAGCTCCCAGGATTAGCAATATAGTCCAATCTCCCTCTGGTTCAAACTGGGGTAATTGCCAAGTTATAGCATAAAGGCGCAGTGGAATTCCAGCTAGTTGGAAATCTCGATAACTACGGACAGCGGCAGCAGGAATTTCGATATCAATAATAGTTATAATCTCAGCTAATTCTTGGGCTGGGGTACGACTAAACCGCAATTGCGGGGAAGGTGCTGGTAATAGCTGCCAAGATAATTCTTGAGCTAGGTCATCAATTTGATTATATAACCATTGTCCCACATTAATCGCTCGTTGATTCAGGATTTCGATTACGTCTTTAATATAATCCTGACTGGGCTGTGGTATTTCTGGTAAAGGAATTTCCTGAGGAGATAGACATTGTAAATCCAGTATTAAGTCGTCTCCACTCATAGTAAACCTAGATAAAGGTATCTCATAATTATGATCAGAGTCAACAACTATATTACTAATATCTATGACTAACTGGTCGTATCGATTTACCCCTTTAATCCCAGCAATCCCTAAGTCATCATCAATCGCAATCACGACATAAAAATGAGCAGTGAATTTGGGAATAGTAACAATCCCTTGAGGCAGATTTACGAAGGGGTCACTAAATCCAAAGCTAGGAATAAGGCAAATCTTGAACTCTCCTATCTGTAGATTACACACAGCATTAATAGCTTTAGAAATAGCTTGAGATAATCCAGAGTCTCCTAACCGATTAGCTGCCCGTTCTACCCGTAAACTTGGCTCCCGTTTTGCTAGCCAATCTTCAAAGACTAGTAAGGCTAACTCTTGGAGATAGATAGCTAATGTTCCTGATGTTTCCCCTATCTGGTTAGTCATATCCAGGGCTTTTTGTTGTTGTTCTAATTCCAGGGTTAAGGTTTCCGTTAATGCTGGAAAGGCAATCATTTCTGTAGATGTATTTAGCATTTTTGTAATATATTGAGGGAACAGGGAATAGGGAGTAGGGAGTAGGGAACAGGGAATAGGGAATAGGGAATAGGGAATGGGGAACAGGCAAGAGGCAAGAGGCAAGAGGAACCCACCCCTAACCCCTCCCAGGAGGGGAAGGCAAGAGGCACCCACCCCTAACCCCTCCCAGGAGGGGAAGGCAAGAGGCAAGAGGCAAAAATTCCAATAAAATTCCCACACCCCACACCCCACACCCCACACCCTACTCCCCACTCCCCACACCCCACACCCCACACCCTACTCCCCACTCCCTGCTCCCTTTTTTAATATTTCACATAAAGTCCTAGAAAAATTACTAGAGAGTTTGTATTTGTTTTTGACAAAGGTTTCCTTCCTAGCTGCAGTCATAATTCGGTTAATTTCTTCCTCGACAAACTGACTAATTCGTTTGTCTAATTCCTTGACATCTTGTGCAGAAGCGTAGGCTTGGCCTAACTTGACGAGTTGCTGATGTAATCTTACGGAAGTGCGTCTAGCAATATCAGCCCGAAAGGCTTTCAGGTCTAGCAAGCGACTGACTTGATATTGAGCAGTTAAGCCGATTTGGGCAGCAATATTAGTCATAGTAACATGCTTACAGTGAAATAAATCCAGTGCTTCTAAAAATTGCTGATGTCTTGGCTTTTGTTGACGACTTAGATAAGCAACTCTGTTTTGAATAACCTCTTGAATAGCAGTAGTTAAACAATCCTGTAGTAATTGGTCATAGGCAGCTAATACCTCGTCTTCCTCTTGATTATTACTCCTATCATCAGCTGCTAATTGATGCTCAAATTTTCCTAAAGCTTGAGTGGGAACATTCCTGCCACGATTCTTTTTATAGTCTCGAATTAGCTGAGCTAACCGTTGTAAATCAGTAAGCACTGCTTCTGGAGATAGTTGTCCTATCAGCTGTAATTGTTCTTTCCTCGGAATTGGGTAAGGAGTTGTAAGTTTACCTAAGCCCTGTTGTTGTCGTTGTTGGTTAATTTGATTACGCTCTGCTTGCAGTTGACGTACATAAATCGTTTGATAACTTTCTAATAACTCACGATAGTGGTTAATTTCCTGAGCAGTTAGCTGATGAAAATCCGATAGAATACGGTGTAGTTTACCAGGAGTAGTTTGTTTCAGTAATAACCAATCCGTTACCTGCTCAATTCCATAGTATAGTAAAAATCGTTTCACATCCCTATGGGTTTTCACTAGTCTCTTTGTCCAGGAAAATAAGCTACTTTTATCTGGGTCAAAGGTTTGTAAACTATAAGTAATTATAGAATTATCTCCCCCTAGTTTATGCCCTTGCTCGCCCTCAGGATAACGGTCAAGGACTAATGGCAGTAGGTCATCCATGGTAAAATTATGTTGCTGACCAAATTGCTCTACTAACTGATAACAAACCTCTTTGATTTGGTGAGAAACTAAACAACGTAGACAAACCTCAGCCAGCTCAAGGTCCTCGTCTTGGGTGTGATAACGTTGCCACAGTCTGCTAATCAGTGCTTGGTCTATGGTGTCTTCATCTGTAGACAAGGTAAGAGATTGGGCACTGATAAATTCCTTAGCCTCTTCTATGGGTTTAGTTTGATGTTGACCCAAACGATTAATGTAATTGAGTGTCCAGTATTTGGCTGAGCTGGTTTTCATGAGGGAGGAGGGAGTAGGGAGTAGGGAGTAGGGAGTAGGGAATAGGGAGTAGGGAATAGGGAATAGGGAGTACGCAGCAGAGGGACTTTTGGCAACTTTACACAAGTTAATACAGCGATGCAGCGCGGTCTTGGGGAGGCAGCGCGGTCTTGGGGGTTCCCCCCATGAGCGACTGCCGTGGTTTCCCCCACTCGCTATTGCATCAAGAAGTGAGGTTTATTTTTGCCCAGGTACTTAATCTCCGCCGACAAGGGAACCAAATCTCATTCTTATCTATCTGGTAAGTATCCGACCCTATGCATTTTGTGGAAAAAACTGGGCTTGAAGTGTATAAGTTAAGGGTAGGAAGTAGGTCTGAGGAGTATTAGTGTTTTCTTGTATAGTCAGGTACATCTAAATTTTATTCCCGACTCCCGACTCCCGACTCCCGACTCCCGACTCCCGACTCCCTATTCCCTACTCCCTACTCCCTACTCCCTGCTCCCTGCTCCCTTAATAATTGCCTAGGCTCAGGAATGTCTCAGATTTTGGGTAAATCTGCCATGATACCACATCCTATTAAACTTAAGCAGGTCTTGTTTTTGGGACTTTTCACTCTCTGCCTTACCCCTGGGCAACTCCCTGTTCTGGCTAGATTCCTGAGTTTGCCAGGACTGGATCACGAACAAAACACTGTTAGCCTAGAGCAACAAGGGAGTTTAGCCCCTGGTGATGCCTTTGTTGAAGTAGACAGTAAGCAGGCAGAGGCGGACAAACTATTTAAGCAAGGACTTCGTCACATTGGTCGCAGTGAGTTCCGAAAAGCATTACAGTCAAAGCAGCAAGCATTGGTGATTTATAAACAAATCGGACACCGCCTGGGTGAAGCTCACTCCCTGGGTAATATCGGTCGTGCATACGCTAATCTGGGAGAGTACAAACAAGCAATTAATTATTACCTACCATCGATAGCTATTGCTAGGAAAATTCCAGACCGCGAGGGTGAAGCTCGCTCCCTGACTAATCTGGGGTTTGCATACGGTAATCTGGGAAACTACAAAAAAGCCATTGATTACCACCGACAATCTTTAGACATTTTTAGGGAAATCGGAAACCGCCAAGGTGAAGCTCGCTCCCTGAGTAATCTGGGTAATGCATACGAGAGTTTGGGAGACTACAAAAAAGCGATTTATTACCAGCTAAAATCGATAGCTATTGCTAGGGAAATCGAAAACCGCGAGGGTGAAGCTGGCTCCCTGGGTAATCTGGCTAATGCATACCGTCATCTGGGAGACTACGAAAAAGCGATTGATTACCAGCTACAATCCTTAGCTATTAAAAGGGAAATCCGAAACCGCCGGGGTGAAGCGTATTCTCTGGATAATCTGGGTATTGCATACGGTAATCTGGGAGACTACAAAAAAGCGATTAATTATCACCGACAATCCTTAGGGATTTTTAGGGAAATCGGACACCGCAAGGGTGAAGCTCACGCCCTAGAGAATCTCGGTATTGGATACGGTAATCTGGGAAAGTACAACAAAGCCATTGATTACCACCAACAATCCATAGCTATTGCGAGGGAAATCGGGCACCGTAAGGGTGAAGCTATCTCCCTGAATAATCTCGGTGCTACTTTCTTAGAAATAAATCAACTAGAACAAGCCCAAACTCACCTATTTAATGCCATTGAAATTTGGGAAGATATCCGCCAAGACCTGGGTAATCAAGATGATTGGAAGGTTTCTATTTTTGAAGCACAAGCTCGCACCTATCGTCTCTTACAACAGGTTTTGGTTGCTCTAGGTAAACCAAAACAAGGCTTAGAAATTTCCGAACAGGGTCGCAACCGCGCTCTGATTGATTTATTAGCCGCACGGTTATCTGAACGTCCTCAAACTAAAGCTCCTACTCTTGAAGACATTCAACGAATTGCTCAACAACAACAAGCCACTTTGGTGGAATATTCGATTGTTGATGACCAGATTTATATTTGGGTGATTGCTCCTACTGGTGAGATTACTTTCCGTAGTAATACTTTACCCCAAGATATTTCTCTGGCGGAACTAGTCAAAGTCAGTCGTATGCAGATTGGTGTCAGAGGTAGAGGTAATCAGGGCCTTGCTGATTATGGGTATGATTCCGCCCCCCTAACCCCCCAATTTTGGGGGGAACAAGACTCTCAAAGTCCCCCAAAGTTGGGGGATTTAGGGGGCTTGACCAAAACTAGACGGGGGGAACAAAACTCTCAAAGTCCCCCAAAGTTGGGGGATTTAGGGGGCTTGACCAAAACTAGACGGGGGGAACAAGACTCTCAAAGTCCCCCAAAGTTGGGGGATTTAGGGGGCTTGACCAAAACTAGACGGGGGGAACAAAACTCTCAAAGTCCCCCAAAGTTGGGGGATTTAGGGGGCTTGACCAAAACTAGACGGGGGGAACAAAACTCTCAAAGTCCCCCAAAGTTGGGGGATTTAGGGGGCTTGACCAAAACTAGACGTACGCTCATTAATACTTCAATTCAGCAACTACCTAATCAAAATGCTGCTTCACCACTAAATACTAAACTAAATACTAACAATAGTAATCTACTACAACATCCCCTACACCAACTCTACCAACTGCTGATTAATCCGATTGTTGACTTATTACCAAGAACTGCATCAGACCGTATTATTTTTATCCCCCATCAAGAACTATTTCTGGTTTCCTTTGCTGCTCTGGTAGATGATAACGGAAAGTATCTAATCGAAAACCATACCATTCTCACTGCTCCTTCGATTCAATCCCTGTGGTTCACCCGTAAACATTGGCATCGAGTCCAACACAGCCGGGGAAAACCATTGATTGTCGGGAATCCCACCATGCCCACGATTAAAATCGGACTGGAACAAAAACCCTTAACCCCTCTACTGGGTGCAGAAACAGAAGCATTAACCATTGCTCAATTGCTGAATACAAAAGCTCTGATTGGTTTGGAAGCAACAGAACCAACCATTGTGCGCAAAATGGCCAAAGCTTCGGTGATCCATTTCGCTACCCATGGTTTACTGGATGATGTCAATGGTATTGATTATCCCGGTGCGATCGCATTAGCACCTGAGGAACCAGACCATGATGGCTTTCTCACCAGTCGTGAAATTCTGATCAGTGACCAACACCGGAAACCCCCCTTATTGAACGCAAAGTTAGTGGTCCTGAGTGCTTGTGATACCGGTAGGGGTGAGATTAAAGGGGAAGGAGTAATTGGTTTATCCCGTTCTTTGATTGCGGCAGGTGTACCCAGTTTGGTGGTGTCCCTATGGAAAATACCTGATCATGATACGGTCAAGTTGATGAGGGAGTTTTACACTAATATTTACACTCACAAATTTGATAAAGCCAAAGCCATGCGAGAGGCGATGTTATCCATGCTCCATGATGGAGATGGTAATCCAGACCCCTCAGCTTGGGCGGCTTTTACTGTGATTGGCGAAGCTAGGTAGAGAATTGAGGGTGTGGGGTGTGGGGTGTGGGGTGTGGGTAGTCCGGAAATCTTGCCCCTGTTGCATGCATGCCTTTTGCCTCTTGCCTAAGGGATTTTCTGCTAACTGACGCACGGTTTTCTCAATTAATCGAGTTCTTCTAGGAATTGATCAACTGAGCAAAATTTTACTTTACCTTCCGCTAACTCTTGGTGAATTTATTGGATTTCTTGCACTAGTATTCCTCTCCGTTGTAGATGGAATCTTTTGAGAAGAGTATTGAGTAATATCTCTTGCTCTTCTAAGGACAATTTTTCAACGGTTTCAATTGCTTGCTGAAAGGCTGAGGTTTTGATCATACTTTCAAGATGATTTCCAGTTTTTTCTATTTTATCAACATCAGTCAAGTAGGATATTGATCAGGGTTGGTGTCTTGGGTTGAAGAAACGAAACCCAACCTACACTATAGGCGATCGCACTTAAAGCTCCCTACCCGAGCGATCGCACTCCCGTGACCCCACACCCCACACCCCACACCCTACTCCCTACTCCCTGCTCCCTTAATCATTGCATAGGTTCAGGAATCTCTCAGATATAGCTAAATAGGGAATAATTCAATATCCTATTATGAAACTTAAGCAGGTCTTATGGTTGGGACTTTTCACTATCTGCTTCACTCCTGGGGAATTGCCTGTTGTGGCTAGATTCCTGAGTTTACCAGCACTGGCTCAAGAACAAAACACTGTTAGCCCAGAGCAAGAAGGGACTATAGCCCCTAGTGATGCCATACTTCAAGTAGACAGTAAGCAAGCAGAGGCGGACAAACTCCTGAACCAGGGAATTAGTCACTTTCGTCGAAGTGAGTTCCCAGAAGCATACAGTCTTACCAGCAAGTATTGATGATTTATAAACAAATTGGATACCGCCTGGGTGAAGCTAAGTCCCTGACTAATCTGGGTCTTGCATACGATCATTTGGGAGACTACTTTAAAGCGATTGATTACTACCAAAAATCCTTAGTTATTGCTAGGGAAATCGGAAACCGCCTGGGTGAAGCTAAGTCCCTGGGTAATTTGGGTAATGCATACGGTCATCTGGGAGACTACAAAAAAGCACTTGATTACCACCAAAACTCCTTAGCTATTAAAAGGGAAATTGGAAACCCCCTCGGTGAAGCTAACTCCCTGAATAATCTGGGTGCTATATACCAGAGTTTGGGAGACTACTTTAAAGCGATTGATTACTACCAAAAATCCTTAGCTATTAAAAGGGAAATCGGAAACCGCGTGGGTGAAGCTAACTCCCTGAATAGTCTTGGTAGTGCATACGGTAATCTGGGAGACTACAAAAACGCCATTGATTACCAGCTACAATCCTTAGCTATTAAAAGGGAAATCGGAAACCCCCTCGGTGAAGCTAACTCCCTGAATAATCTAGGTGGTGCATACCAAAGTTTTGGAGACTACAAAAAAGCGATTGATTACTACCAAAAATCCTTAGCTATTCAAAGGGAAATCGGAAACCCCCTCGGTGAAGCTAACTCCCTGAATAATATCGGTATTGCATACGGTAATCTGGGAGACTACTTTAAAGCGATTGATTACTACCAAAAATCCTTAGCTATTAAAAGGGAAATCGGACACCGCCTGGGTGAAGCTAACTCCCTGGGTAATCTGGGTAATGCATACTATTATATGGGAGACTACTTTAAAGCAATTGATTACCACCAACAATCCATAGCTATTGCTAGGGTAATCGGACACCTCCTGGTTGAAGCTAAATCCCTAAATAATCTCAGTGCTATCTTTTTAGCAAACAATCAACTAGAATACGCCCAAAGTAACCTGTTTTATACCATTAAAGTTTGGGAAGATATCCGCAAAATACTCATTAACAAACATGATTGTAAGGTTTCTAGTTTTGAACAACAAGCTCGCAGCTATCGTCTCTTACAACAGGTTTTGGTTGCTCAAGGTAAACCAAAACAAGCCTTAGAGATTTCCGAACGGGGTCGCAACGGTGCTCTGATTGATTTATTAGGGGCACAGTTATCTGAAACTCCTCAAAAAACCAAAGCTCTTACTCTTGAAGACATTCAAGAGATTGCTCAACAACAACAAGCCACCTTGGTACAATATTCGATTGTTGATGACCAGATTTATAGTTGGGTGATTGCTCCCACTGGTGAGATTACTTTCCGTAGTAATGATTTACCCCAAGATACTACTCTGGCCAAACTAGTCAAATTTAGTCGTGAGGAGATTGGTGTCAGAGGTAGATCTAATCACAATCCTTCTTCACCACAAAACACTAAGGATGGTAATCGACTACAACAACTCTACCAATTGCTGATTAATTCAATTGTTAACTTATTACCTCATGCTCCTTCACCACTAAACCCTAACAATAGTAATCGACTACAGGAGCTCTACCAACTGCTGATTACTCCCATTGTTGACTTATTACCAACAAACCCATCAGACCGTGTTATTTTTATTCCCCATCAAGAACTATTTCTGGTGCCCTTTGCGGCTCTTCAAGATGATGACGGAAATTATTTGATCGAAAACCATACTATTCTCACTGCTCCTTCGATCCAATCCCTGTCGTTTACCCGTAAACATTGGCATCGAGTCCAAGACAGCACTGGGAAACCATTGATTGTGGGTAATCCCACCATGCCCAAAATTAAAATAGGACTGGAACAAGAACAGTTAAAGCCTTTACCGTATGCAGAAACAGAAGCATTAACCATTGCTCAATTGCTGAATACAAAAGCTCTCATTGGAGCAGAAGCAACAGAATCAACCATTGTGGAAAAAATGGCCAATGCAACGCTTATCCATTTAGCCACCCATGGTTTACTCGATGATGTCAATGGTATTGGTTATCCCGGTGCGATCGCATTAGCTCCTGAGGAACCAGACCATGATGGCTTTCTCACCAGTCGTGAAATTCTGATTGGTTACGGACTACCGGAAAAATCCTTATTGAACGCAAAGTTAGTAGTCCTGAGTGCTTGTGATACTGGTAGGGGCGAGATTAAAGGGGAAGGGGTAGTTGGTTTATCCCGTTCTTTGATTGCGGCAGGTGTACCCAGTTTGGTGGTGTCCTTATGGCAAGTGCCTGATCATGATACGGCCAAGTTGATGAAGGAGTTTTATACGAATATTTACACCCACAAATTCGATAAAGCGAAAGCTATGCGAGAGGCGATGTTATCCATGCTCAATGATGGAGATGGTAATCCAGACCCCTCAGCTTGGGCGGCTTTTACTGTGATTGGCGAAGCGAGGTAGTGGTGTCAAAAGTAAGTCATTAATCCTTGGTGGGCACTGTAGCGGTTTTGGTGAATCACTACAGTAGCTTCAGGCTAAACACATATATTAATGGTCGCCATCGCTTGTTCTTAGGGGGCGATCGCATCCCCGGAATCCGCCTTTAATCAAACCTAGTTCTAATCACCGAAACAGACAGGAAAGTGTAGGATAATATTGATACTGACTTTTTACCGTTCTGAGTTTTTGAACATGGATAGACTTACTAAAAGTAGTGTAAATCTACTCAACTCTATTTTCGTTTCGTCAATTGCATTAGGATTAACTGTTTTGACAGGAACATCTGCGCAAGCACTAAGCTTGAAGGTGACAGTACAGAATACATCGGTGGAACAAGGTGTTTTCTTTAGCCCTTTTTGGTTTGGTTTTCATGATGGGAGCTTTGATACTTTTACCCCTGGAGAGAAGGCTTCTCTCCCATTAGAGATTATTGCTGAAGACGGAATTGTTGGTTTAGAAGGAATCACTCCAGAGTTTGAAGAATTAGCTAACTTAGCGACATTTTTTGGAGCTACACTGCCTGCACCAGAGGACACTTTGGCCGGCTTGTTTGCTGCTTCGGAACCGGATGGATTACAAAGCATCGCATTTGCCAACGTTTTTGGGTTTGGAGGAGGTAGTGAATTTTCCTTTTTCGTCGATATCGATCCTACTATTCAGACCTCTGTCAGTTATGCTGCAATGGTTGTTCCCTCCCATGATGGCTTTGTTGGCGATGTAGACCCCATAACACTCTTCTCCCCCGATGGGGTTTTTCTACCTCAAAAAATTGAAATTCGGGGTGCTGATGTGTTTGATGCGGGGACGGAGGAAAACATAGAAGATATAAATACTACACCAATTGTATTCGATCCACCAGAGAGATTTTTTGGAGCTGTTCGTCAGGGAAAACCAGAAGATGCATTGATTAGGACACATCCCCTACTTAAAGAGCCTGGACAAGGAGGATTCCTCGATTTACCGAATTATGTAAATGGTGATTTTACCCGAAACCCAAACGAAATATATGCTCTTATCAATATTGAGCAGGTATCAGTACCTGAACCAACTTCTACTTTCAGCTTACTAGCCATCGGTCTACTAGGCGTGACCTCAATGTTCAAGCGCAAACTAAAGCCTTGCAATTAGGTAGCGAAAAAGCGAGATAAACTGGCGTTGCTGAATCAAGTAATAGACCTCTTGCAAAAGTAGGACCTAGGGTGTGTGAGGGACGGGCTGGCCATGATTTTCCGCCTCTGTGCATTGGTTAGAACCCCCGTCCCGTAACGCACCACCGGGTCAAACAGTAACTGCTCCCTGTTCCCTGTTCCCTATTCCCTGTTCCCTGTTCCCTATTCCCTGTTCCCTACTCCCTACTCCCTACTCCCTACTCCCAAATAATCAACGTCCCAAATCATGGAGGGCATTAATCGCTGCAGCACACTGTTGGGTCACAGCTTGCAATTCATCTCGGTTACTAGAACTAGGAGGAGCAATCACCTTACCAATGCGCACGGTTAAAGGTACAGACCGTGGCATCAAAGAACCTTTTTTTACAATTGCTTGACTTCCCCACAAGGTAACCGGCAGCAGGGGGGCTTGGGCTTGGGCAGCAATCCAGGCGGCACCAAGCTTGGGGTTATGAATCCGAGCATCCCGTGTCCTGGTGCCATCCAAATACAGACCAACGGCCCAGCCATTGTCGAGGCAATCGAGAGCAGAACGCAGGGCACTCCGGTCTGCTGAGCCTCGCTTAACCGGGTAAGCACCATACAATTGAATCGCCTGTTTCAGGACTGGGACACGAAACAATTCTTCCTTGGCCATAAAGGCTACTGGACGTCCCACACAATTAGATAAAATCGGTGGGTCAAAGTCACTAGCATGGTTACTCACCACCACCAGGGGGCCCGAGGTGGGTACATGTTTAGCACCATAAATGCGACCCCGGAAATAGGTATGGATTAAAGGGCTAACCACTGACCACTTCAAGGCGTGATACAGCAGCAGACTGGGAAATGGTTCGCGGCTTCTAGTCACAGTGAATCGATTGGTGGATTTGGATGGTTTGGTTTCTAGTTTACTATTTGGGGGAAGGGAACAGGGAATCGGGAATCGGGAATCGGGAACAGGGAGTAGGGAGCAGGGAAAAAATAGGTGTGTTTACTTTATTAATATGAGAACCTAATATGAGAACCGCTATATATCAATTGTTTGGTGTGGAAGAAATTGAGGTGGGAGTAAGCTGATGAGTAATATCCCAATACCTCCGTATCTCCCTATCTCTCTGTTCCCTGTTCCCTATCTCCCTATTCCCTTTGAGCAATTTAGGTATCCCAATCTAAATGCTGAACAGCTTACTGTAAATGTAATCCGCCATCAATGGGTAAAGCGACTCCTGTAATAAAAGCAGCTTTCGGAGAACATAAAAAAGCAACCACTTGACCAACTTCTGTTGGGGAACACCAACGTTGCATAGGCGTACTTTTAATTCTTTTTTGCATCATTTCGCTATCTACTCCGCCAGAGTTGGCCGTAACAGCATTCCAAGCTTCTGTTTTGGTAAAACCAGGAATAACGACATTAACAGTAATCTGCCTTGAAGCTAAAAGTTTGGCATAGTATCGGGTTAAAAATTCCACCACTGTTTTTCCGGTTCCTGGCATAATATAACTGAGTTTTGGGGTTTGATTCATGTTACATCCAGGGGAAGACGTTGCTACAATATAACCTTGACCATCTTCCATGTATTTAACCGCTTTTTCTACACAACGAATGAAGCATTTAGGGTAGACATTTTGATAGTATTCATAGGCCGCTAAACTGCTTAAGTTACCATCCCCCAATAATAGACGTTGAGAATTAGCAGCTAATTCGGCTTGCTCTGATGCTGGAGACGTTGTCATTCCTACATACAATCCAGCATTATGGATTAGTGCTGTTAATTTACCACCAAAATTGTTTTCTAAACAATCAAAAAACTTGTCTACGGTTTCTGCTTGAGCAACATCACCTTGGACAGTATAAACCTTAACTCCATAATCAGACTCTAAGGTTTTTTTACTATTAGCTGCTGCTGTTTCATTGCTATTAAAGCCAAGAATTAGATCATATCCATCAGCGGCAAGTTGCTCAGAGATGCCGAAACCAATCCCACGAGTTCCTCCGGTAACAATAGCTACTTTTGATGACATCTTTTTAGTATTCTTGATTAATCTAGATTATAGCGGTTTGCAATTGGGTGAGGTACTTTCGTTCTAGGTTTTAGGGAGTAGGGAACAGGGAATAGGGAATAGGGAACAGGGAAAAAATAGGTGTGTGTAATTCATTAATATGAGAACCGCTATATCTCAATTGGTTGGTGTGGAAGAAATTGAGGTGGGAGTAAGCTGATGAGTAATATCGCCATACCTCCCTACTCCCTACTCCCTACTCCCTACTCCCTACTCCCTACTCCCTACTCCCTACTCCCGATTCCCTACTCCCTACTCCCTACTCCCTAAATTTCATCCCAACCACTGACCCCAGAAGACATCACATAACTAGTTACGCTAGCTTCAAAGAAATTGGCTTTAGTATGAGCATCTTTTTTAGTATCAGAAAAACGCTCTAAGTGACTGTAGGGACTCTTTTGATAGTTTTCGCCCTGGTAAAGGGGTTCTAATCCAATAGAACGTAGCCTGATATTGGCCAGATACTTGGTATAATGTTCAGTACTCCGTTCAGTAATCCCTAAAATATCGTTACCAACAATATGATTAGTCCAGCGACATTCATGCTCCACTGCTGTGGCAAACATTTCATAAATTTGGTCCCTGGAATAGGGAAATACGTCCATAGCCATGGGGATTAATTTTTGATAAAGCCGGACATGACTCAGTTCATCTCGATTAATCATTTTAAAAATGTCAGCTGAGCCTGGCATCAGCATCCTAGAGGCGAGATTGTAGAAGTAAATAAACCCATTATAGAAGTACATTCCTTCTAATAAAAAGTCAGCCAGTAAGGAAACAAAATAGTTTTCTGGGGTGGGATTATCAACATACCTTTGATAGAAACTTGCGACAAATTCGCATCTATCCCTGAGCACTTTATCAGTGCGCCAGAATTCATATACTCTACTTCTATGTTCAGTAGGGATAACGGTTTCAATGATATATTGATAACTTTGATTGTGCATCCCTTCCTGAGAAATTTGTTCCGCCATACACAGACTAACTTCTGGGGCAGTAATGCTACTTTTTATGTGAGGAATGTTGCAGGTTTGAACGGAATCTAAAAAGGTTAAATAGGAGAGAATCCCATCATAAGCATAACGTTCTGCTGGCGTTAAATTGGAGTAGTCTGTTACATCTTGAGTTAGGTCTAGTTTCTGGGGAATCCAGAAATTCTCCCGCATCTGTTGATACAACCCAATTGCCCAAGCATAACGGACATCATTGAGTTGCATCAAGTTAGTGGTGTTACCAAACCAAATTGAACGGTGTTCAGTTTTATCATCCCCATCTGGATTAAAGATAGGGTTAATTGGCATTGTAGTTAGCATTTTTATAGGGAATAGGGAGTAGGGAGTAGGGAGTAGGGAGTAGGGAATCGGGAATCGGGAATCGGGAGTCGGGAGTCGGGAGTCGGGAGGGTGGGGAGGGTGGGGAGCAACAGCATTCAGCTATCAGCTATCAGCTATCAGCCAGCCATCAGCTATCAGCTATCAGCTTGTGAATAACACAGGTCAGCATTCGTATAATCTGAGTGAAGTCACAGGCTGGAAGCCTGTTCCACAAAGCTGACCACTGACCGATGCTTCACAGGCTGGAAGCCTGTTCTACAAAGCTGACCACTGACCGATGCTTCACAGGCTGGAAGCCTGTTCTACAAAGCTGACCGCTGACCGATGCTTCACAGGCTGGAAGCCTGTTCTACAAAGCTGACCGCTGACCGATGCTTCACAGGCTGGAAGCCTGTTCCACAGAATCACTAATTAGCGCAAGCGATACAAGTGTTGTCTAATTCTTTGAAGTTGTCACGCTGGACGGTTCGGATATAATAGACGGCTTTACATCCTAATTCCCAGGCCATGACTAGGGTTTCATAGATGTCTTTGGCTTTAAGGGTGCGTTCAGGTTCGTCTGGGAAATAGACTCCTTGGTTTAAGTTAAATAACAATTCCATGGAAATCCCAGTATCAATCCATTGCTGGATAGTGGCGACGGCTTTAACAACTTTTTTCTGATCAAAGTTTTTGTTTTCGTGGTATAACCAAAAATTGTCTTTAATAAAGGGTGGGGCAATGGGTACAGTGCCTTTTGCCCATTTGTCATAGAAGAATTTGCTGTGAACTGGTAAGACACTAGCGGTACATCCTTGTACTAGGGATGAGGATGTATTGGGTGCGATCGCAGTAATATGAGAATTGCGAATCCCAAATTGTTGAATATCCTGAGATAGGGTTACCCAACGCTCTGGATGCTGGGATTTTTTTACAAACCATTCCACTGGTTTAGCACCAATTAGCTTACCTTTACTCCACTCACTACCATCGAAAGCAGCATAAGCACCACGTTCGATAGCCAGTTCCATAGATGCATGGGTGCAGTAGTAGCCAATATCCTCAAATAAGTTACTAATTTCTTTGAGGTTGTTATAGGTTAGCCACCGTTTAGCTAACCAATCGGCTAATCCCATACAACCTACTCCGATGGTGCGGTATTTGTGATTGTGGCTATGGGCTGCTTTAAAAGGAGGAGTGGTTAAATCAATCGTGTTATCGAGAATCCGCACTGCTAGACGACAGATATTGGGCAATTCAGTTTCCTCAATATTGGCGAGATTGATTGAGTCCAAATTGCAACAGTGAGCAGCATTGCCAATTTCGACATTAGAGAAACTTTCGGTACAAAGATTTACCGCTGGGATGTAGCCCTGGTGTTGATTAGGATTAGCGCGGTTAATGGTATCCTTGAACGCCAAGTAAGGCATTCCGGTCTCTACTTGCGATCGCATAATCGTCTTGAAGAGTTCCCGAGCATTGACGGTCTTGTAGAGAGTCAGGGTTTCTCCGATGGCTGCTTCAATAGTTTGATAGGCGCTTTCAAACTCTTCTGCCCACAGTTGAGATAGCTCAATGCCTAGCTTGATCCGTACTTCATAGGGATCGATTAACGTCCAGTCTTCTTTATTGACCACCCGACGCATAAACTCATCGGGAATCACCAATTGGGGAAAGATATCATAAGCCTTGCGGCGGGGATCGCCATTTTCCGCTTGCATCTCCAGAAACTCTGGCACATCGAGATGCCACACATCTACACTAACGGTGACTGCCCCTGCCCGACGGCCCCCTTGATTAACTGCGATCGCAGTATCGTTAAGCAGTTTAATCCAAGGAATCACCCCTCCCGAAGCATTGGCTTTGCCCATCACCCAGCTACCGGTTGAGCGAATCCGGCTGACATTGACCCCAACACCACCACCGTTTTTGGAGATTCTGGCGGTATCAGTAATTCCTTCAAAGATGCTTTCCAGGTTGTCATCAATGCTAGTGATAAAACAGGAAGACAGAGACCCCTTAGGAATTCTGAGATTAGCCAGGATCGGGGTAGCTAGAGATATTTTCCGTTGTGCGATCGCTTCATAAAATCGCCTTGCCCAACTTAGTCTATCTTCCGGCACTTCCACTGACCCTAGCAGCAGAGCACAAGTTAAAAATGCCTCTTGGGGCAACTCATCCCCTAGGAGATACCGACGAGTTAGCAGTACAGCTCCTGCATAATCATAATCCGTGTCCCAATCCGGATTAATCCAAGAACCTGCTTCTTTTAGCTCCTCAGTCGTATAGGTTAAGATACTGGGGTCATATTGACCAGACTCTACTTTGGAGCGAACAGTTCTAGGGTAGTCACCGTACTCATAACCACGGTTTACCAGGGTGTCTTTCCAGATACTCCAGATCTGCAGTCGTCCTGCTACATAGCGCCAGTCAGGCTGATCAGGACTACACATTTCCAGGGCACAGTTGATCAAGTTATCCTGAATCTCTCTGGTGGTAACACCATCACGCAAGCGAGTAGTGAGTCCGGCTTCTAGAGTGATCGGATTCACATCCTTGCCAGCACAAGCCCACTCAACAACAGCACGAATTTTGGAAATATCAAGGGAAGTCAGAGAACCATCCCGTCTGATCACCTTAATATTCCCTTGATTTTGAGTTATGGATGTTGCCGATAGGGTTTGTTGCATTTTCACTGGTTGGGCAGAATATTAGATTTAACACACCATGACTTGCTAACCCCAAGGTACAACACTACCACTAGGGTTAACTATTTAATTCACAAGCTCTACTATACTAAATCTGGAGTGATTTGGCTTATATTTTTTGCCGACAGGATTTGTGGCATTTTCACTCGTTGCTCAGAATCTTAGATATAATACAATATTGCTTGCTAACCCCAAGGTACAACACTACCAATAGGGTTAACTATTTAATTCCCAAGCTCTACTATACTAAATCTAGAGTAAGTATGGCTGTTAAATTTATCAACTTTTGTAAGTAACTGACGAAGTAAATCCGCACACCTCCAACATCTGCCGCGCCCCGCTCTGTTTCCCTGTTTTACTCATCCCTGATCTTGTATAATTGTTCTGTTAAAGTTATAATAGCGGAATTTGCCATCAGCTTTAGCCCTTGACCGTTGACTATGATGATCACTGCCCAAGACATTACTGCTATTGATGAGAAGCTCTCCAAACGCTTTATTGAACTCGATCCAGAGGGCTACTTTATTATTTACATAGACCGAGAGGCAAGTCTGATCTGTGCTGAACACTACAGTAACAAAATTAATGAGAAAGGGTTAGCAGTTGATCCAGAAACCGGAGAACCATTTCCCTGCGATGGCAAACTAAACCGTACTCCCACCGCTATTTTCAAAGGTAGGACAGCCAAGGAACTAGGCATGAAAATTACCGAAGAAACTAAACCCTGTCCTTTAAGTCGTTTCGATCACGCCCTTTACCTAGGACGAGAATTTGTCAGAGCGGAGATAGCGATGATTAATGGCGAAGAGTATATTCAAGATTAGTGAATAGGTAAGCATTCAGCCATCAGCTATCAGCTATCAGCATTCAGCTATCAGCGATTAGCGCTACTTGAGGTGCTATCAGCTATCAGCTATCAGCGATTAGCGCTACGCGCACGCTTCGCGAACAGCTTTCAGCTTATGGGGTACGCCCATGCTACTTGAAGTGCTTTTGAATAAAATAAGCATCTCAAGTAGCGTGGCCTACGGCATTAGGCTGACAGCTGACGGCTGAATGCTTACCTTTTGAATAACAGAGGTAAGCATTCGTTTAATCTGAGTTAAGTCTGCTGACCGCTGACCGCTGACCGCTGACCGCTGTTCGCGTAGCGTGCGCGTAGCGCATTAGCTGATAGCTTACAAGCTAAGTCAGGTTTGTCGGTAATTATACCATTTACCCGATTATCATTTAGAAGCTCTCCAATCGTTTTTTGATCATTTACAGTCCAAACAAAAACCGGTTTGCCCTGTTTAGCAGCAATTTTCAATAAACCAAATTTTAACATTTCCCACTGTAGTGCTAGTATATCCGGGGTAAGTCGTATCAGTTTCTGAAACACCAAAATCCCGAAAACTCTCAGTAATATAATCAGAAAATTATTATTTTTTTTGCTTAATAACAATCCCGTTTTAACCTCAGTATAATTATATTTTATCCATCTTAACGATGGAACATTAAATGATAAAATAACAAAGTAATCTATCTTGATATATCCCATTACTAAGGCCATGACTTTTTCTTCATAGCCTTCTTCTTTCAGTTCAACCGCTAGTTTAATCTTGTTACGAGTCAGTACTAAAACTTCCTCAACCGTAGGCACTCTAAACCCTTGCTGACCAGCAATGCGATTTATTTCTTCAAAGCTTAACTGACTGATAGCTTGATTAGCTATCATTGGATCATGATGGGAAATCAATACCTCATCTTTAGTAATTCTTACATCAAATTCGATAAATTCAGCCCCAAGTTGAATCGCTTTTTCATAGGCTTCAATAGTATTCTCTTTGGCACAATTAGAAGCTCCACGATGAGCGATTATCTTATTGGTCAGCATATGAAGGAAAGGGAACAGGGAATAGCGATGCAGCGCGGTCTTGGGGAGGCAGCGCGGTCTTGGGGGTCTCCCCCATGAGCGACTGCCGTGGTTTCCCCCATGAGCGACTGCATCAAGACGGGAATAGGGAGCAGGGGAAGAGAGGGAGGTCTCGGAAGTGTGGGAAGTGTGGGGCGGGGGCGCGGGGAGATAGGGAGATTCCCGACTCCCGACTCCCAACTCCCGACTCCCGACTCCCGATTCCCGACTCCCGACTCCCGACTCTCAACTCCCGACTCCCTAAAATCCCAAATATAGCTCACCTATTTGAGAAGCACTATATCATCGAGGTGCTGGCAAGTCATGAACATTGCGGATGGTCACCGAGCGAGCTAACTTATAGGCTGCATAGGAATCCACCAAACCGGATCCAGTTGCTCCATCGTGTCCCTCTCCTGCCGGTTGACCATGGGCGCTCTTGCCCAGCTTAACATCTCGCGCTGATGCCCGTAGAATCTGCTTAATCAGGGATGGAGACAGACCAGGTTGCACCTGCTTAAGCAAGGCACAAACACCGGCGACTTGGGGAGAAGCAGCACTAGTACCGCTGATCACCGCCCAGCCATCATCAGTAGCCGTTTCGTCCTGATTCGGATACTCACCGCCGCCCAAGCCTTGGTCAATTTCGTCCCCTGGTTCAACGGGCAACATGATATAAGCAGCCCGGGGTCGCATTCCCACCAGTCCACACAGATCAGGGACGTGGCGTCCTGGATAAATCTGGCTATCAAAGCTACTAGCGTAGTCGGAAGCTTCTAAGCGAAAGTCATTGCCCTCAACAGTATCGTGGGCATAGACTCCACCCACAGAAATCACTTCCGGCATCTGACCAGGAAATCCATAGTGTCCGTTACCAGCAGAGAAACAGACGGTAATACCACGCTCTTTGACTGCTTCAATAACTGCTGCCTCTAGGGGCTTGAGGAAATTCGGTAGAGGGCCTTCTGGGATACTGTAGCCCCAGCTGTTGGTCATCACCGCTGGATGTAAATCCGATGCCATCTTAAAGGCCAGGGTGGGGTTACTCCCCATTTTGACACCAATAAAGTCAATATCCGGTGCATTGGAAAAAATATTTGCTGCTTCAGCGGTGCCATGACCATTCTCATCCCGCTCCACTTTTTGAGCATCTGGTGCCAGGGTTGCCTGGTAGTTGTAGCCATGCCACTCGTAAAAGGGATGCTTGTAGAATCCAGTGTCTACCATTGCCACTAAGACGCCCTTACCGGTTACCCCCACCTTGTGGACAGGGGTCGAGCGACATACCATGGCCACATCGGAGGGAACATTGAGGTGATGATAACGAACCCGTGGAGGCA
This sequence comes from Moorena sp. SIOASIH, assembly GCF_010671925.1. Taxonomy (GTDB): domain Bacteria; phylum Cyanobacteriota; class Cyanobacteriia; order Cyanobacteriales; family Coleofasciculaceae; genus Moorena. The sequence continues at coordinate 1,279,051 of NZ_JAAHIH010000004.1, forward strand.
GTGGCGACTCAAATAAAATCGGTGGACGTTGAGGATAAGCGCGCTCTATCAACCCAGATAGCTCTTGGGGAATGGTAAAGGGAGCACCAGCAACATGGCGCAAGAAGGTCACTTCTCCCAGTTGAGGATGAGCCTCGCTAATCAGTTGGCTGTCCCGTTCAACTCGAGTGCTAAAGACCCGTTCCCACAGTTCCCGTGGCCCATCAGCACTAATGGAAAAGGTTCCGATTTGCTGGACTCGAAAGCCAAGGGATTGTAAAACATTTGCAGCTTGAATGCCCCGTCCAGGGGGTGGAGCGAATTGTTGAAGATTCTCCGGTTGCAGGTAGGTGTCAGTGGCGAACATGGACTGGCCACTTTCTGATACGAGAATGGCTTCAAAGGAAACTCGCTCTTGTCCAGTCTGTAGTTGTTGTATCATAATTATCCTGTTAGTTAAATAGTAGTTAGATCAGCGGTTGATGACTATCGCTGTCTTTGTTGATCAACAAACCAAGTTGCTTTACTTCTTTGGTTTACTTCTTTAGTGTGGTATCTTTGATCACATATTGACGTCACCCTCGTGGGTACTTTTTTTCCTTTGGTTTTAGTTTAAAATTATCTTGGAAATTTTTTACTATTGAAGTAAGCATATGCGCTACGCGCACGCTGCTTGAGGTGCGGTCAGCGGTCAGCCGTCAGCTTATTTTATTCAAAAGCACCTCGACGGTGCGCTTTCCGCATCTAATTATTAAATTCGCCACGGGTCGCACCTCAAGTAGCGTGGTCACAAGCCTTTGGCTGATAGCTGATACGCGACACGCTGAATGCTTACCATTTGACTAATGAACAGTAGAAGCACGATCGGGTCGTGCCTCTAGCCTGGAAAATGTTCGGGTTATCGTTAACTGGATTGGCCGTTGGCCACGCTACGCGATCAGAAAAATTCTGGGGGTTCTACAAACATCACCCCAGTTACCAAGGTTTGTAGTTGCTCAGGAATTTGTAGATTGTCAACCGCAGCTTTGGGATAGGTAACGTCACTGCCATCTATTTCCTGGATCAGGGTTTTCTGCTGTGGTTGGAAGGAAACATTGAAAGTTGATTCCCACAGGGATTGCGGAGCTTGTACACTGATAGTCGGTCCAATGTGCAGTATCCGAAAGCCAAGCTGTTGTAGAGCTAAAGCAGCTTGTCTAGAGTGGTTGGGGGATGACTGAATTTCTGCTGAAATCGTGTTTTCCGGCATAGAACGCCTCCGATGGAAAGTCTGGGATACTCTTAAACCGGTATTAATCGGGGCAAACCCGGTACCACGGGTCAAGGTGCATTTTATTGTGGTCCGAGTGAGGAGTGGTCATGCAGCAATTGGAGTCAAGCCTGCCACTCAACTATCTGGACGTTCCTGGCATCCCGACCAGGAGTTCCTTAAAAGCCTGAGTTTTGGTATGCTTAGGGTCAAGGGGCGACCGATGAAGGTGCTCATGCAGAGTGAAAGAGGTAAGAGCCTTTCCAAGACTAGGATTCAGTCTTGTTCCCACCCAAAGGAGCGTACTGAGATGGATAACCCGGTTTACCACTAGGTTACTCCCGAATCAGTGGGTTTCACAGCTAGAGGGTAAAGCCAGAAAGAAACTGAGATGTCGGGAAGGTGACCAATGGCAGGGAAAGAATCAAAGGGTTGACAATTAGGAACCGTTGTTATAAGGCATCGTAACAAGCAATATCCCTGATCAAACGACAATGGGGATAACAGCTCCCGGATTAGCCTCTCCTTGACGGGGCAATCAGAATCCCACAGTGGACTCGGTGTAGAGACGGCAACCTTAGAATCGCACCTCTAATGAGCATAACCGGGTAAGCCGAGGTTGAGTCCAATATCTAGGTCGATTGATATTGGTAGCCAAATCCCAAGAAGCGGTATAACTCTCAGCCCGGTAGAAGACTGAACCAAGCAAAAGCCGGAACCCGAAAGGGAACAGGAAAGTGGAAACGTATAACTGACCGGATAGAGGGAAATCCCTCAACTCGTGCATAGTGCTGAATTTCAGAACTAATTCCGAGCCAAGGAAATAATACGCTAATACCCTAATTGTATATGGAAAAGATAGAACCGAATCCCACAGGAAACGGTATCGTAACTAAACAAACCACCGACTGGCACGCAACCAACTGGAAACGAGCCTACAGGACGGTCAGGAAACTTAGACGCAGAATTTTCAAGGCGACACGTGAAGGCAACTGGAAAAAGGTGAACAAACTACAAAGATTAATGCTTCGTAGTTACTCCAATATCCAAGTTTCCGTCAGACAGGCCACACAGGTCAATAGTGGAAAGAAAACAGCAGGAATAGACGGCGAAACAAAACTTAATCCCGCTGAAAGAGGAAAAATGGTCGATTCACTCACCACGTACAAAACCTGGAAGCCAATCCCAACTAAACGCATCTACATCCCAAAATCCAACGGCAAAAAGAGGCCACTAGGAATACCGAGCATCACCGACCGCTGCCTACAAGGCATTGTCAAAAATGCACTAGAACCTTCATGGGAAGCCAGATTTGAACCCGTATCATATGGCTTCAGACCAGGTAGAAGTACCCATGATGCCAGACAGAGGATATTCCAAAATATCAACGGGGAAAAGAATAGGAAATGGTGGGTACTGGACGCAGACATCTCCGGGTGTTTCGATAACATCGCTCACCAACCACTCTTGGAAACCATAGGGAACTTCCCAGCAGCAAACCTCATTGAGGAATGGCTTAAGGCGGGATACGTCCATAAAGGCGTATTCCATAACACAGAGGAAGGAACACCCCAAGGTGGAATAATAAGTCCCCTACTGGCTAATATCGCACTACACGGATTAGAGGAAGAATTGGGAATTAGGTACAAATGGATACCAGACAAAAGAAAAAAGGATGGAGGATGGTGGTGTAACACATCTACAAGGACTTACGTCCGCTTTGCTGATGACTTCGTAATCTTAACCGAAAGCGAGGAAGATGCAGCCGAAGCTAAGAAAATCGTCGAAAGATGGTTATCTAATAAAGGACTAACACTATCTGAAGAAAAGACAAAGATAAGCCACCTAACCGAAGGATTTGATTTTCTAGGCTGGAACTTCAGGAAATGCCAAACAACCAACAGGAAAACGGGACTAATAACACTCATTAAACCTTCTCAGAAAAGCGTTAAGAAGGTCAAGGAAAATCTAAGAATAGAATTCAAGAGAGGAAGAACCCTGTCCCAAAAGGTAATAATAGGTAAAATCAACTCCATAGTGAGGGGGTGGAGCAACTACCATAATGGGGCAGTATCAAAGGAAATCTTTTCTAACCTCGACCACTACGTATTCTGGAAATTGCAGAGATGGGGAAGACGGAAACACGCAAAGAAATCCCAAGAATGGGTAAACAAAAAATACTTCGGTAATCATTGCCCAGGAAGGGAAGACAAATGGGTATTCGGAGATGGAGAAATCTATTTGGACAAATTTGCCTGGACTCCAATCCAAAGGCACACAATGGTCGCTTATGACAAATCCCCAGACAACCCGGAACTCGTAGAGTATTGGAACGAAAGGGAATTAAAACAAAGCGCCAAAACGGCCAAGAAAAGATTATCCACAGGAAAGGACAAAATAGCAAACAGACAGGAGTATCAGTGTCCTGTCTGCAAGCAATCCCTAGGGGAATATCAAAATACGCATCTACATCATATCATTCCCCAATCCCTAGGGGGTCATGACCGATACGACAACTTAATCTACCTACATGAAGATTGTCACTATTCCATCCATGCCTTGGGCGCAACTAATCCCGAAATACAGCAAATGCTAAGAAACGGGATAAAAACACCCTCCAAGAAACGGAACAAAAGCCAAAAGGTACAAAACCGTAAATCAAGGAAAAGTAAGTTGCACAAATAACGTGTTCTAAAGGTTTTAGGTGCGCCGTGTGCTTGGAGACTTGCTCGCATGGTGCTTAGGGGGCGAAGCGGGGGTAACCCCGCCGACCTACCCAATCCAACCAAGCTCAACCGCATCAGCCAAACTCAGTCCCATACCTTTCAAGAAACGCGCGGTACGGCGCAACAACACCGCTTGAACCTCTGTTTTGTTCATGTACCGGGAAATATCCTTGTCTGTACCCCGATCAAGGATGTTTTGAGCAGCGTTGTGGTCAGCCTGCAACACGACCCCATCAAATCTGGTAAAATTGTCCCCGCTCCTTTTCCCTAATAGGGTTCCAGTCACGGAGTCAACTTGCGACGTGTAACTAGGCTGGACTTCTGTCACAACCGAACCAGTCCAATTAGCCCATTTCTGCAAAGAGTCCCGCATTACTCCCTTCATCCAACTATTAAGCTTACGGGACATGGCCTTAGACTGGCGTTTATTTCTGATTGGTTGTGTTAAATCTAAGGCCGTAGGCCACGCTTCGCGAACAGCAAATACCTTTAATGATTCCCCATTGAACAGGGATTTAGACGCGGCTCCTATTATAGCTGTGAGTTCTGATTGATTTTTCCTGTATCGGCGATTCTCAGCTTTTCGAGTCAGGTTATTTTTGAGGATACGAGCAGACTTAGCTGGGTCAAGTTTTTCTAGTTTTCTGTGAAGCGCCCAGAGCTTCCCTCTGTTCCTGTTTTTAGAACAGATTCTGTCGGATTTATTGGTGGCTACTCTACCTAGATTCTTGCCGTGTGCCTGGCCATCTGAATCATATAAAGCCTCAGTGTATCCCTTATCTACTCCGATACTCCGACGCTTAGCAGGGATTTCTACGGTTCCATGGTCTACTAGAAAGTGAATCTCAAACCTTTGCAACAACTGGTTGTAAATCAATCTAATCTGACCTTTTATCTGCCGATTAGACCTAACAAGTACCTTGTTCCTTTTTCCTCTTTTCAGTCCAGCTAATTCTATTTGATAGGTATTACGGGAGAGTCTTTGACACTTATACCCTCCCTGTTGATAAACTATCTGATTCCCAACCCAAGAATGTCCTCTCTGATACTCTTTCCTGATCATCCTATGCAGTAGTGGGTTATCCAGAAAAGCTAAGGTCTTAAGCTGTTTACAAAGCTCCTTCCTTGTCTTTTGCTTGTCTTTTCCAGGAAACCTTTTGTAAATCTTCTTGATTACTGCATCGGCGCAAGCTGCTTGTTGGGCTGTGATAGCCTTTGCTACATCACTAACCGTCCACTCCATTAGTTTGGAGGGCAGCCCTAAAGATTCGGGAGTCCTAAAACTTCTGACCTCTGGATACGCCTTCTTCCAGTCAAGATTCCAATGGCTGATACTTCCTAGCTTGTTGTAGGACTCAGACCGAACGATGCCCAGTTTTTTCATTACCTGCAACAACTCAGCCTCAACCGACTCAGTCATCCCCACTACGGGAACGATTTGAGTCGATCTCTTTTTTGCTGCGTCTACTTTCCTGGGCATCGTTAATGATCATGTCCTACATTTTAATGTAACTCTAGCGCTAGTTAAATGTCAATGTCTGTTTTGTGATATTAAATCCCTTTTTATCGCTATTTTTTGGGACTTGATTGCGAGGCGACCCATTCGAGCCAGTAATTCGGGCAAGTAAGTAATTCGGGCAAGGAATTAATGGCTGAAACCCTAGGTTTTATGTGCTTTTGCTTCGCCCTCCCATAGGATAACCTAGAGTTTCCCTCAATTAAGGGTAACTTGTCAAGCTATAGCGCTACCCCCGCTGGAATCCGGATTCTGGAATCCGGATTCCGGAATCGGGCGGGGGAAGAGTGTGGTTAGAGGGACGGGGGCGCGTGGGGAGAGGCAGGGCTGTTTCATTCTTTGGCATAAATTGTCAGGTCAATGGGCGTGAAAGGGAAGTGGGTTGCTCGGGAGAGGGTTTTTTTCAGGTTAAAAATACCTAAGGTGCGCTTGACCCATTAAGAATTAAATTCGCCACGGGTCGCTTTTTATTAATAAAAATTCCCCGACGGTGCGCTTTCCCCATGAAGAATTAAATTCGCCACGGGTCGCACCGCTATCTCCCTATCTCCCTATCTCCCTATCTCCCTATCTCCCTATCTCCCTACATCCCTACCGGGTGCATCTCATATTTGTAAAAAAGAAGGGAAGTGTGGGAAGTGTGGGGATTTTTTTTATTGGTATTAATGTATACAAAAATAATACAAAAGTTATACGTTAGCGCTAACGCGATCGCAACCATCAGATTGGCAGACTAAAAATATCAGTTAATTTACTTAAAGTGATTTTACTGACAGCTCAGGCTATGATCGAGTTAGTCAAACAATTAGTCAACCAATTAATTACAGACTAAAGTCAATTAATTAATTTATTCAAATAACTAGGGCGTCTATAACATGAACATAACTAAATTTTTAAGCAGTGGGTTAGTTTTAGGGTCTATAGTTTTGGGAGCAGTAGGAGAAGCCCAGGCAGCTGATATCCTCAAGTCCTGGTTAGCCGATGAAGCTCATATCTACCCAGAAGACACAATTTGGTCAGGACACGCTTTCTGGTTTCCTCAGTTGGACTCAGGGAGGTTTGTATTTGACACTTCAGGTATCTTTAATGAATACGATGATGGGAGTGCTAATTTGTATGGCACCATCGTTTCCGAGTTAGATGATACTAAAAAATGGGACGTTGATATTTGGTTCGAGAGCATAACAGAACCTTGGGGAGGACCGAAAAAGGAACTACCAAAGTCTGAATACGTAGAAAATGGTGGCTCCGTCGATACTAGTACTTGGCGTTACTATAACATGGATGAAACTCGGGCTACCTTAACTGGCGTAGATTTCTACGATGGCAAGGAACTGAATCTTTACCAAAGACCTGAAAATGGTAAATACGCCTTCCAGGTTGGGGTTGGAGCTAATGGCAAAAACACTAACTTTGGTATGTCTGGCTGGCTAGGTACTACGGGTTCTTTTAGTCTTACCAAGGCTGATATTAATGTTGATCTAACTGCCAATCCTGGGGATCCTTCCAATTCTCGACCTGTTCCTGAACCCATGACAATGGGCTTGTTCAGCCTAAGCTTACTGGGATTAAGTGTGACTTCATTAAAGCGCAAGTCTAAGGAATTGGTCTAACCTAGGAATTTTAAAGATTCCCGGATTTTTTCGTCGGCATAGCTGATTCAACCACTTCTGTGTAGGAACTAGACCACTCTCTCGTAGTCTGTTCCTTTTTTCTGTTTTGTGGTAAGCATTCAGCTATCAGCTATCAGCTGTCAGCTGTCAGTTGTCAGTTGTCAGTTGTCAGTTGTGACTTTGCCACTGACAAGTTTCAAGTTTCAAGTTTCAAGTTTCAAGTTTCTAGTTTCTAGTTTTAAGTGACTCCCAACCAAGAAGGATAAGTAGTCAACTGGATAGGATCTCAAACTAGTAAGCTCAAACTAATAATCTCAAAAGATTAAATAGTACATTAACTCAGATGTCAGCTGAGGATTAAGCTCAAGGCGTCGTTGAAGGTCAGCTAAATTACGGTATGGGCCACCATCAAAGCGATTTTGCATGATAGCTCTAGCTAAAAACAAGTCCACTGCTGGAATTTTCGTCAACTGTTCTAGAGATGCGGTGTTAGGGTTGACTAGCCCAGGCGTAACTAAACTCTCCGCATCGTAGTAACAAAACCTCAAAATTGGTTGCAAGGGTGTCAGACGTTGTACAGACCAACCTAGGGCAGCGGCCAAATCTTCTAAGCAGCAAAATTGCACACCACTGCTGGTGAGTTCAAAAAGCGATCGCGCCTGATGGATAGATATCCCTGGCAATCTCAGCCAGTCATCCACACCAGCTTGATTCACATCAATGGTGAGCCCCAATTTGGCAGCTACAGCAATTTCTTCTGTGGATTGTAGCCGATAGTAGGGGTCACGCTTTAGCCTCTGCTGAATTGATTGCTGATTCGGGTTTTGTGGAGTCTTGGGTGATAGCCAATCAAAAATTGCCATGAAACTCAAGCAATTAGGTCAAGTAATTGACGACGTTTTTGTTCAAATTCATACTCAGACACTAGTCCCTCCTGACGCAGGCTGTCTAACTGTCTTAGGGCATCAGCAATTTCCCCTACCTTGGCCGGGTCAATCCCAGCCGATGGATTGTCTGAGGAAGATACTGTAGACTCAATACCAAGGTTAAAATTGAGGTCAAACTGATCTTGACTTTGTAGTAAATACCACACCCCCTCTATAGCACTGGCAATTCGAGGAATGGGTGTCCAACACAGGAGTAAGTACATTACTCCCCAGAAGGGTTGTCCGAGATAAAATTTGTGTAATCCACAAACAGGGATCACTACCCCACTCAATGCCAGTAGGGAAGCGACTTTGCGGCTTTTTGGCTTGCTCAACATACTTGCTTTGACCTGGGTTGAATAGCTTGGTAGAGATCCAAAAATTGTCAATCCTATGTTCCTATAATAATTACTTATCTCAGAATCTCGGAGTGGAAAGTTGAAAGTTTCAGGTTACAGGTTGAACGCGATCGCGTTCAACGGTCTAACCTTCAACGGTCTAACCTTGGCCAAAAGGCCACGCGATCGCGTTCAACGGTCTAACCTACCCTAGGGGAAGGCCAAGGGCGAACAACTGACTAATACGGAAAACCGAATTTTGTCCAGGTTTGACGCTACATTAAAATGTGATTAGAAGCGGCGATTGAGTAAAACCAAACCGGTTGACAGGTAAGAGCAATGGGTTTTTTTGATTCGGAAATTGTCCAAAAAGAGGCAAAACAGCTGTTTGAAGATTACCAAGACCTGATTAAATTGGGCAACGACTATGGCAAGTTTGACCGTGAAGGCAAAAAGATTTTCATCGATCAGATGGAACAGATGATGGAGCGCTATCGTATTTTTATGAAGCGCTTCGAGTTATCCGATGACTTCATGGCTCAGATGACCATAGAGCAGCTCAATACTCAGTTAGGTCAATTTGGGATCACCCCTCAACAGATGTTTGACCAGATGAACATGACATTGGAGCGGATGAAGTCAGACGTAGAGAAACAATCGTAGTACGTTAGCCTTTGGTGGGGGTGGGGATAGATGGACATCTCCCAAGACAGCTGAGGGCTGAAAGTGCCTTAGTAAGGAGCCGCCAATCATGACGGCTGATATCCCTTATTTATCTAGAATTTATCTAGATCTTGGACGCTTAAATTTTGTGGGTCGAGGGAAGTATCTCACTGGCTCGTTCCGCAAAGCGTAAGCCATAAACCTCCGCCAGATCGGTGCGGCATAGCCACCACCTGTTACCCCTCGCCCAAGGGGTCGGTTGTTGTCTCGACCAATCCAAACTGCCGTAGCCATCTGGGGTACATATCCCACAAACCACACATCTCGCTCTGAAGAGGTTGTTCCCGTTTTACCTGCCGCCTGACGCCCTATGTAGGCAGATTTTCCGGTACCTCCGTTAATGACACCGGTTAGGGTATGGTTAAGGGAAGAAACCGCCCATTGATCTAGCACCAGCTTAGGCTTAGGGGTATTATCTAAAAGCACATTGCCTTTACTATCGGTCACTCGGACAATTAAAGTAGTGTCAGAGTGCCAGCCATTATTGGCAAAGGTAGCATAGGCTCCTGCCATTTCCAATGGTGTTACCCCAACTGACCCTAGGGGTAAGGATAACACTGGTTGCATGGGACTCTTAATCCCAAGGGTCTTAACCACATCAACGACTTTATCCAGTCCCACTCTCCTGCCAATCTTTACCGCTGGCACATTTGTCGATTGAACAATGGCAGTGCGAATACTCATGGCACCAGAGTAGCCACCACCATAGTTTTTGGGTCTGTAATAGGCTTTACCATCTCGATAGCGCACGGGGGTATCGTAAACAGTGGAACCGGGGGCATATTTACCTGTGGAAAAGGCAGTATAGTAAACAAATGGCTTAAAGGATGACCCTGGCTGACGTCGAGCTTGAGTAGCACGGTTGAACTTGCTCTTTTCATAGCTGTACCCCCCGACTATCGCTTTCACAAAATGGGTACGGGGGTCAACGGCGGCTAATGCCACCTGATTATCGTAAAGTCCACGGCGACGCAGGGTGTAATGAGCGCGATTAATGATCTTTTCTGCCTGCTTTTGGAAGTAGTAGTCAACCGTGGTCTGAACTCGCATTCCGCCCTTGGTGACCGCCTCCTGACCAAATCGTTCTTTTAACTCCACCACAGCAGCTTCTGTGACGAAAGGTAATTTACTGGTCGTCCAGGAGGTACTTTTGCCAATTAACAGGGGCTGTTCCTTAGCTTCTTTTTCTTGGGCTGCTGTAATCCATCCCAAATCCCGCATCCGCTTTAACACCACGGCTTGTCGCTCTTTAGCTTTAGAGTAGTTGCTGAAGGGACTGTATTCTTCTGGGGACTGGATTAGCCCTGCCAACAGGGCTGACTCGGCTAAGGATAGCTCAGAGGCTGGCTTAACAAAGTAGCTCCGGGCAGCTGTTTCAATGCCATAGTTATTGTGACCCCAATAGATTTGATTAAGGTACAATTCCATAATCTCGTCTTTAGAGAAGATTTGCTCAACTCGGATAGCGAGTACGGCTTCAGTAATTTTGCGGCTAAAGGTGCGTTGCCGAGTCAGAAACAGGTTTTTCACCAACTGCATGGTGATCGTAGACCCCCCTTCCACTACTGTCCCCTGCCTCCAGTTGGCTAAGAAAGCACGACCGACGCTATTGGGGTTAACCCCATAGTGCATAAAGAAGCGACTGTCTTCTATAGCTAGTACAGCCCGCTTGAGTTGAGGGTTGATTTGGCCGAATTCGACCACTTCCCGATTTGCTTCCCCATGAAGGCTAACTAGGGGTCTACCCTTGACATCGTAAATGTAGGTTGTTTCTGTTGGTGTGTAGTTCCGGAGCATGCGCACATCTGGCAGGTTACGGAAGCTAGTCGCTAAGCCCACAAGTCCACCAGCTACAATCGAGCTAGCTAACATGGTAACCCCGAGGATAGTCCCTCCAGTTACCTGAGCCACCCCTTGCACAAACTGCAATACTTGTGAAGGCTTTCTTTTCCGATTTTTCCGATCTTGTGGTTGTCGAATAGTGCTAGATGACACGGTGATTTCATTTCCTTACTAAAGAACAGACATGTAAGCTAGGGGCTGTGCTTGGGGTGTTTTTTTTACTTCCTATAAGTAACTTTCTATAAGACAATTCCAAGGATAGGTGGGCAGAGCAGGATGACTTACAAGTCTTGAGCATCGAATTTCTTAATAATGCCAGGAGGTTATGGATAAGTGTCAAGCCCTATAGGTAAGCTTCAAATTAAGCTTCAACTACTGTAGCGATAATAATTTTTGAATTAAAGCTAATTCTAACCAATTCATACTATTTTGTATTCTACGACGGTCATTTCCCGTCTTGATGCACTCCCTGTGGCAGATGCATCCACCGATTGAACCCTCTAGAGGCTAAAGCATGGGGCATTTAATCGCTATCTTACAAGCGATGCAGAGGTGCGACCCGTGGCGAATTTAATTCGACGACTGTAAGCGCACCTAAGCGGCAAAAGGGGGTTCCCCCCACTCGCGCTTTGCATCAAGAAGAGTGGGCAAAAGCCGCATCTCGTAAAGGTTGTCAACGGCTTTTTGTATAATAGTTAGCAGCATTTTGACATGGTTTTGGCAAGTGTCGGTCTAGCTGCTTAGAATTTGTAAACGATCCTTAGGATAAATTTAAACAATCTGTACTAACCTAGTTAATTGCCAACCATAGTCCCAACCAATGTCAAATTTTGAAATCCCCCTTTCTAACGAGCTAGCTTGGCTAGACAGAGGTACCAGTGAAATTTTTCCCCTACAATCGGATTCTCAGGATCCGAGTGAAAATCTGGCTATTCGGCTCAAGCAAGCTGAGCGTCCCTTACGGGTCAAGTTAGGTATAGACCCAACCGGTGCCGATCTCCACTTAGGTCATAGTATCCCAGTCAGAAAGCTACGGGCATTCCAAGATGCTGGTCATACCGCTGTCTTAATTATTGGTGACTTTACTGCTAGAATCGGTGACCCTACTGGGAAGTCTGAGGTGCGTCGCCAGTTGACACCAGCTCAGGTCAAGGAAAATGCTGAAACTTATCTGTCACAGGTGCGCCCTATTCTAGATTTTGACACCCCAGGACGGCTAGAAATTCGCTATAACTCTGAGTGGCTTAACCAGTTGGATTTGTCTGAGATTATTGAGTTGTTAGCCACTATGACCGTAGGGCAAATGCTGGCCAAGGAAGGGTTTGCTGAACGCTATCAACAACAAAATCCTATTTTCCTCCATGAGTTTCTCTACCCCTTGATGCAGGGCTATGATTCTGTGGCAGTGAAGGCTGATGTGGAGTTAGGGGGAACTGACCAAAAGTTTAATATTGCCTTGGGACGGGATTTACAACGGCATTTTGGGCAATCTCCCCAGTTCGGCTTACTGCTGCCAATTTTGATTGGGACCGATGGGATACAGAAAATGTCTAAGTCTTTGGGGAATTATGTTGGCTTGTCAGATGATCCCCTGACCATGTACTCGAAGCTGGAGGGGACACCAGATCATCTATTGAAGCAATATTTTGAGCTGTTGACTAATGTGCCATTGGATCAGCTTCCAGCAAAGCCACGGGAGCAGCAAAAACAATTGGCTCTGACTATTGTGACCCAATATCACGGTGAAGCAGCAGCAAAAGAAGCTCAGCAGGCAGCACTAAACTTAGTAAAGGGTAGCACTACTGGTACGGGGGATTCTGTGCCAGAATTTTCATTGTCTTCTGTGGACTTTCCCGCTAAGTTGTTCTATATCCTTAAAGAATCGGGTTTGTGCCAAAGTAGTGGCGAAGGCAGGCGACAGATTCAAGGGGGAGGTGTGAAGTTGGATGGCGATCGCATTTCAGTGGTTGACCAGACCTTTGATTCCCCTGATCAATTGGTGGGAAAGGTTTTGCAGGTGGGGAAAAAGAAGTTTGCCCGTTTAGTTAGTTGAAGGTATCAATTAAGGTTAGGAGGTTAGAAGGTTAGAAGGTTAGAAGGTTAGAAGGTTAGAAGGTTAGAAGGTTAGAAGGTTAGAAGGTTAGAAGGTTAGGAGGTTAGAAGGTTAGAAGGTTAGAAGGTTGTTCGCGTAGCGTGGCCGAAAGGCCAAGGTTGTTCGCGTAGCGTGGCCAAAGGCCAAGGTTAGGAGGTTAGGAGGTTGAAGATTGAAGATCGGATTATTGTTCCTTTGGATGTGCCGAGCCTGGAAGATGCGATCGCATTAGTGGAACAGTTGCCTGAGGTTAGCTTTTGGAAAGTAGGTCTGGAACTGTTTGTGAGCAATGGTCCTGAGATTATTGATGCTCTCAAACATCGGCAAAAGCGGATATTTCTGGATCTTAAATTTCACGATATCCCCAATACGGTAGCTGGAGCAACAAGGGTTGCAGCCGCCTATGGTGTGGACTTAATCACCATTCATGCCGTTGCTGGTCGCAATGCTCTTAAACGAGCAGCTGAAGCGGCGGTTGAGGGAGCTTTGGCGGCGGGATGTCCCCCCCCGAAGTTAATTGGTATTACTCTACTGACCAGTCTCAATTCCCGGGATTTGGCCTTTGACCTTAAAATTCCGATCGAGTTGCCCGAATTTGTCTTACAAATGGCACTACTAGCTCAAGAGTCAGGTTTGAATGGGGCAGTGTGCTCCCCTATGGAAGTATCACAGCTACGACAAGTGTGTGGTGATGATTTTCTCCTGGTTTGTCCAGGAGTACGCCCCCAATGGTCCGAACAAGGTGATCAACGACGGGCAATGACCCCAGTAGCTGCTCTACAAGCTGGTGCAGATTACCTAGTCATAGGGCGACCAATTACCGCTGCTGACGACCCAGTCGCTGCCTGGAATAGGATTTGTAAGGAATTAGCTGGTACTGGTGTATAGCTTTCAGCTCACGGGATTACTTCTAATGGCTTACTTGGGATTACAGATTAATGGGTTGAACCTTAGCCAGTTCAACCTGAAAGGTTTTCCAGAACAGTTTCAACTAGACTTCTTTGAGAAGTTGGGAACAGGGAACAGGGAACAGGAAACAGTGGACAAGAATTCACGAAAACAGTATCAGAAAACTACTTTTGAAAGAGGTCTACTGTTGAACCTACCCTTCTCGAACGCCTTTGGCCAACAACCGACCAACCTACCCTACGGGAACGCCAAAGGCGAACAACCTGTCAACCTACCCTACGGGAACGCCAAAGGCGAACAACCTGTCAACCTCCAACCTCCCAACCTACCCTACGGGAACGCCAAAGGCGAACAACCTGTCAACCTCCAACCTCCCAACCTACCCTACGGGAACGCCAAAGGCGAACAACCTGTCAACCTTCAACCGACCAACCTACCCTACGGGAACGCCAAAGGCGAACAACCTGTCAACCTACCCTACGGGAACGCCAAAGGCGAACAACCTCCCAACCTTCAACCGACCAACCTACCCTACGGGAACGCCAAAGGCGAACAACCTGTCAACCTTCAAGCTGCCAACCTTCAAGCTGCCAACCTTCAACCTCCCAACTTTCAACCTACCAACCTTAACCCTTCAAGGTTCTTCCGACCTGCCAACCTTGAACCTTCACCCGATCAAACCTGTTCGGTAGAGGTGGAAACCTTAACCTCCCTATTGCTTAAGGATTTACCTAGCTATGCCAATCGAGTGATTCAGAGGGCGCGGCGCTCAGACTCCACTGTGGACAACTTCAGTTATGTAATCGTGGCAGGAAAGCCAGAGTTTGAACCTCTCCCCCTTAAGTCGTTTCAATCCACCACCGTACCTAACCCAACGGATAGCGAAGCACTTCAACAAATCTTTCTAACTACCCTAGAGCGCAAGTATTTCAAGGATAAAGCTGTAGAGCTTCAGAATTATCACTGGCTATTTTTGACCAAAAGCTCTGATGGCTGGCGCTTAGTGATGATTTTTTCCCGTATTGGTTCTGTTTCAGAAGGCAAACTTCCTACACCGCCACGGGAAAGCACTAATGGTGTTATTGGTCAAGCGGTTAAGACTTGGCTGCGGGATTGCCGTGCTGGGACAATTCGATCCTTTGAACAGAATCCCGTCAATTCCGATCCTTGAGATGGCTAAGCATTCAGCCGTCAGTGGTCAGCCGTCAGTGGTCAGCCGTCAGTGGTCAGCCGTCAGTGGTCAGCCGTCAGTAGTCAGCCGTCAGTGGTCAGCCGTCAGTAGTCAGCCGTCAGTGGTCAGCCGTCAGTGGTCAGCCGTCAGTGGTCAGCCGTCAGTGGTCAGCCGTCAGCTTATTTTATTCAAAAGCACCGATTGCGCATCAGCTGATAGCTGATAGCTGATAGCTGATAGCTGATAGCTGATAGCTGATAGCTGATAACTGATAGCTGATAACTGATAGCTGAATGCTTAAGTTTATAAAGATTTAAGAATTTAGCAATTTTAAAGGAATTATTGATATGGATGTGAATCAAAAATGCGATTGACCGTTCGCGAAGCGTCGGGCTTTGCCCGAAAGGTCACGCTACGCGAACGCATTTCCCAACACTAGCTGGTTTCCTTTATTCTTCTAAAATCTCGACTAAGTCCTGAACCATTACATCAAACGTCCTGGCTAATTTATCCATAGAAGTATAGTCAATTGTTTTTAGACCAGGACAGCGGGCATAGTGTCTTACAGTGCTGTAAATCACTCCGGAACGGTCAGAAACTTCCTTGAGTGTCCAGCCCTTCTCCTGTGCTAGTTCTCGTACTTTCAGTCTGACTAAACCCATACTTGACAATTGATGAAGTTTATAGTTTAATAGTTCAATCGAGCAAACTATGAAAAGCGATCGCCCTAAAAAATTTACACACCAGGGCGATCGCACAGAGCAAACCTCATGTCAATAAACATGGAGGTAATACTAATTATGTTAACAACACCTAGCCATAAATTACCCGTAGTCACCGTATCTAAAATCAACCATAAATCGCGAGTGGTTCATCCACTGGCACGATTTGTCACTGAAAATACGGTAGCCTTGTTTTTTAATATCCAACCAGAGGAAATTTATCGCATCGATTGCTGGCAGCACGTTGTTTACGTACACGCCAAAGGTGTCAGTCAATTTGTCAGCTACGCCGATTTTCCGCCAATTTTAGGGGTAGACCCCCCAAAAACTGGAGATTACGACCGCTGGCTTAAACGGCGGGACAAAAGGCACAAATCCAAGCAATCCCTGGGTTTTTGGAGCCGATTCTACGCCCAGCAGTTTAAGCAAGCTTCCTCAAAGCTTAATCTTTATCAGTGGGGAAAATTGGTTGGTCTAGTCAAACGTGTACTTTTTGAGGCAGAATTGCAACAATTGCGGCAAATTTATGTGAACGAGAAAAGTTGGTGGGACGATTTTTGACTAGATACTATATCCTGATTCTATTGAGTATTCTGTGTTTAACTGGCTGTAATTCCCCTGATAGTGCAGTTTTACAGTCCAACCAGGACAGTACTTTGAAGCTACTGTACTGGCAAGCACCCACTATCCTCAATCCTCATCTTTCCAATGGTTACAAGGATTCCGAAGCCAGTCGGATTACCCTGGAACCCCTGACTAGTTATGACAAAAATGGGGATATGGTGCTGTTTTTGGCAGCAGAAGTTCCTACGGTAGAGAATGGTGGGATTGCAGCGGATGGTAAGTCAGTGACTTGGAAACTAAAGCGCAATTTAAAGTGGTCCGATGGCACCCCTTTCACCGCTGCTGATGTGGTGTTCACTTACAAATTCATCACCAATCCAGCCGTAGGTTCCACCACTGCTAATACTTATAAAACTATCAAAAGCGTTGAAGCAATCGATGACTACACAGTCAAAGTCAACTTCAAGGATGTTAATCCAGCTTGGTTTTTAGTCTTTTCCGGTAGTGCTGGCATGATTTTGCCACGCCATTTATATCAAGATTTCAATGGTGCTAATGCACGACAAGCGCCAGCCAACTTGATGCCTGTAGGAACTGGTCCCTATCAGGTCGTAGAATTTAAGCCAGGGGATACTGTAGTTTATCAGCCAAACCCTAACTTCCGAGAAGCGGATAAACCCTATTTCGAGCGAGTAGAACTAAAAGGCGGTGGTGATGCTACCTCTGCTGCTAGAGCAGTCTTACAAACCGGCGATGGGGATTATGCCTACAATCTACAAGTGGAAGCACCTGTGTTGAAGCGACTGGAAGCAGGGGGTAAAGGTAAAGTCGTGGCTATCTTTGGGGCGTTGGTAGAACGGATTTTAATCAATCAAACCGACCCCAATCAACAAGCCCCCTCTGGAAAACGGTCTAGTCTCAAATTTCCCCATCCGTTCTTCAAAGACAAGGGAGTGCGTCAGGCCTTTAACCTAGCCCTAGACCGGGAAACCATTGCCCAACAGCTTTATGGACCAACGGGCAAAGCCACAGGGAATTTCTTAGTGTTACCAGAGCAATATAATTCCCCCAATACTACCTATGAATTTAACCCTAAAAAAGCGGTAGCCCTGTTGGAGGAAGCAGGTTGGAAAGATACCAATGGTAACGGGATTCGGGATAAAGATGGGGTGGAGATGACCGTGTTGTTTCAGACTTCAGTCAATCCTGTGCGCCAGAAGACTCAGGAAATTGTCAAACA
This sequence comes from Moorena sp. SIOASIH, assembly GCF_010671925.1. Classification (GTDB taxonomy): domain Bacteria; phylum Cyanobacteriota; class Cyanobacteriia; order Cyanobacteriales; family Coleofasciculaceae; genus Moorena. The sequence continues at coordinate 1,296,661 of NZ_JAAHIH010000004.1, forward strand.
GACCCTAACCTCGATTGGGGTTGGGGTAGAACTTAAGAGTATTGATGCCAGTATTTATTTCTCCGGTGATCCAGCTAACAACGATACTACCCAGCACTTTTATGCTGACCTACAAATGTACACCACAGGGAATGATAGCCCCGACCCTGGTGCGTATCTGAAAACCTATACTTGTGATGAAATTCCCCAGAAAGCGAATCAATGGTCTGGGCAAAATGTCTCTCGCTACTGTAATCCGAAATACGATCAGCTTTGGGAGCAGTCTACAAAGGAGTTAGACCCAGAAAAACGTCGGAAAATCTTTATCCAGATGAATGACTTACTCGTTAAAGATGAAGTCGTAGTTTTGCCAATTGTCCATCGGGCTGACCCAGCTGGGTTTAGCAATCAGCTGGAGGGTTATGACTTAACACCATGGGATCGCAATACTTGGAATATTATGGATTGGAAGCGGAAGTCATAAGCTAAAACGCATTTAAAATCGGTTTTAGCAATGGCAAAAGGCAAAAGGCAAAAGGCAAAAGGCAAAAGGGGACTGGAATCTATCTTTTTTATTTGATTTTACGCGCTTATACAGTTTAAATTCACAACAGCTTAGTTAGTCCTCATTGGTCATTAGTTAATTAACAAGATTCAAGATTTAAGATTCAAGTTTCAAGATTCAATTAACTATAGCATTTTCCAGACTTATGAGGTAGACAAGATTTTTTTTTTGCTCCCTGCTCCCTGCTCCCTGCTCCCTGCTCCCTGCTCCCTGCTCCCGATTCCCGATTCCCGATTCCCGATTCCCGATTCCCGATTCCCGATTCCCTGTTCCCTACCAAATTGAAAACCGCTATCATCAATTTTCATGACGCGATACCTAATTAATCGTCTTTTAGTTTCTATTCCCACCTTAATTGCGATCAGTATCGTAGTATTCGGTATCCTGGCCTTAGCACCTGGAGACCCGATGGGGGAATTTGCCACTAATCCCTCGATTACTCCGGAAGTGCGGGAAAATATTCGTCGAGCCCTTGGTTTAGACCAACCTATCCCGATTCGGTATATTAAATGGGCGTGGTCATTTCTCCAAGGGGATATGGGATATTCCTTCACTAGCCGTAGTCCTGTTAGTGCCCTAATGCTCCAGCGTTTACCTACTACGTTATGGGTTGTGGGTTCTGCTTATATCTTTGCTGTCTTGCTGGCGTTTCCCTTAGGAATAATCTCAGCACTTAAACGTTACTCTATCTTTGATAACATTGTCACCACCCTGGCCTTTCTAGGATTTTCTCTACCAACCTTTTTTACTGGTTTGCTGTTCATTATTATTTTTAGTGTCCAGCTAAATTGGTTACCTTTTATCTACGACAGCACACTTAAGGTAACAGATTGGAATAGTTTTGTGATCCAATTCAAGCAGTCTATCATGCCCATCGTAGTATTAGGATTATTTCAAGCAGCAGTATTGATGCGTTTTATTCGTTCATCCATACTCGAACAGCTAAATCAAGACTACGTGCGTACTGCTTACGCTAAGGGATTACATCAATTTGTAGTGGTCAATCGCCATATTTTACGGAATGCTCTGATTCCGGTTGTCACCTTAGTTGCCCTAGATATTCCTACTGTATTTACTGGTGCTTTAATCACTGAACAAGTATTCCGGGTTCCTGGAATTGGTGCCTTGCTGATTGATTCTATCTATCGAAACGATACACCAGTAGTGATGGCGATTACTTTTATCTACGCTATTTTAATTGTGGTCTTTAATCTAGTCGCTGATATCCTTTATGGCATTCTAGATCCGAGAGTTCAAATAATATAGTAGGGAGTAGGGAGTAGGGAGTAGGGAATAGGGAGTAGGGAGTAGGGAGTAGGGAGTAGGGAATAAAAATTATCGCAATTCATGAGATAAATGCTATACCTAACTGAGACCTAAAGGAATTTTTATTATAATAAGGTACACATTATTTTTTCCCTCTTACCTCTTGCCTCTTGCCTTCCCCTCCTGGGAGGGGTTAGGGGTGGGTTCCTCTTGCCTCTTGCCTCTTGCCTCTTCACTGCTCCCTGCTCCCTGCTCCCTAAAACCCAAGAATTTTTACCTTATCCAATTGACAACTGATGTATCGAAATGAGTGTTCTGTGGAAGTTTTTTGGTGGAGATGGATGGCGTCGGTTTCGCCAAGACCGAATGGCTGTAATCGGGTCTATTGTACTTTTAATCATGGTGATTACCATTGTTTTAGGCCCATTCATTGATAAAACACCTATTGACAAAATTGACTTTAGTATATCCAGTGCGCCACCAAGTTGGGCACATCCTTTTGGTACTAATGATTTAGGTCAGGATCAACTGGCTCGGGTATTGTGGGGGGGACGCATCTCTTTAACCGTTGGGATTGCGGCTATGGTAGTGGCGATTTCGTTAGGAACTTTAATTGGAGCGTTATCTGGTTTCTATGGAGGAGTAATTGATACCTTCCTGATGCGCTTGACGGATTTATTTTTAGCATTACCTCAGCTACCGTTGTTACTGTTAGTAATTTATTTATTCCGAGATGTCATGCGGCAGCTGGCTGGGCCAGAGTTGGGTATTTTTATATTGATAGTGCTAGTAATTGGTTGCTTGAATTGGATGTCCGTGGCGCGATTAGTACGAGCTAGTTTTTTGACAGTACGGGAAATGGATTTTGTAACAGCAGCTCGCTCGATTGGTGCTAAACCTAGTCGATTGATTTGGGCTCATATTCTTCCTAATGTGCTTAGTCCGGTAATTGTTGCCGCTACCTTGGCCGTGGGAAATGCGATTATTACTGAGTCTACCTTGAGTTTTTTAGGATTAGGGTTTCCTCCTGATGTTCCGACCTGGGGACGAATGCTATTTGATGCCCAAAATTATATTGAAATAGCCCCTCATATGGCAATTTTTCCGGGATTAGCGATTTTTTTAACAGTGCTTAGTATTAATTATATTGGGGATGGGTTAAGGGATGCTTTGGATCCGCAAACGAGGAGAAAGTAGGGAATCGGGCATCGGGAATCGGGCATCGGGAATCGTTGTGTAGGGTGCGTTAGGGGGGGCTCTAATTTTTCGCCTCGTAGCCAGTTGGAACAGCCCGCCCCGTAACGCACCACCGGGTCAAAGTACAACAGCTTTTATAGCAACAAATATATATTAATTAACCCGGCCAAACCGCCCAAAGGGAAACAGACGGAATAAAACTTGACCATCAATTTGCTTCCTAGCCACCAAGCCCATCAACAACTTATCCTGATCATCTGGATTTTCACCCAAAACTAAGTAGCAACAAGAGGGGATTTCTATCTCTAGTTCGTGGTAATATTGGATGGTAATTGCTTCAATGTAGTCAGTTTGCAGCCGTTGACCATTGATATAAACTTCTCCTTGCTTAATGGCAAACGTTTCCCCAGGTAAAGCCACAATCCGCATAATGTAGTTCAAATCATCATTAAAGCCTTGCTGCGCCAAATCCTTGTTAACCCGAAAGTGAATCACATCTCCGTGGTGGAATTTGCGCCAATTACGGGTGACCATATCCGTGAGAACCACATCACCGCTCTGGACTACTGGTAGTACTGTTGATTCTAGCCCACTGTTAACATAGATGCTGCTATTGAGCATTACAAAAACAAACATAGAAAACCCGAACAGAATCAAGCCCAGCCCAGGGTTTTTAGAACCTTCAATCAGGGGAGCTGGAACAGGTTCATTGCCCACAAAATACCGACGCAGAGAATCATGAATAAAACGGTAACGCCCTCCCACTTGCTGAATCAAGCGCTTTTCTGCAGCATACCTGAGGAACCTGGCATAGTTCCAAGGAATTGCTCCCCTTTGCCATAAAATCAGCCTCAGAGCCAAGTGCCGTATCCAGTCTTGACCCCCAGCTAGTGCCGAAAGTAAGCCTACAACTAAACCCATTCTTAAAGAGCTAGTCAAATCAACGTTAGCTCCTGTAACGATGGAGATAAGGGTAAAAAATAATGCCCCAGCTGGAAAAGCAAACAAAAGAATAATAAACGTTTGTTTAAAAGATGCTTTTATACTTTGATTAGGTATTTCCTTAGCTTTAATCTCTGTTTTTAGCCCACCAATTAACCCACCAGTCATCCCTATATTCAGCCCATAAATCAGCCCTAAATTCAGTCCAAACCTCAGCCCACCAATCACCCCAAAACTCAGCCTACCAATCACCCCAAAACTCAGCCCACCAATCACCCCAAAACTCAGCCCGAAAACCAGTCCACCAATCAGCACGAAAATCAGTCCGGAAACCAGTCCACCAATCAGCCCACCAATCAGCCTAGGCCAAGTTATAGCAAAATATTCAGCTTTTATTTCGTGGTATTCAAACTTCTCAAATAGCCCAAAAAATAGTCCAAAAAATAGTCCAAGACTCAGACAATTAATCAGCCCAAAATTTAGCCCAAGACTCAGACCAATCATCAGCCCATAAATCAGACCATTAATCAGCCCTAAAACCAGCCCTACAATCAATCGAAAAGCAATTCTTTCTCCACCTTTTGTTAACCAATATGGCTGCATATGTTCAATTAAAAATTCAGTGGTTGAATCGGCTACTAATTGCCGAGCTAGATAAGTCAACCAATGTCTAGTATCCTCATCTCCATAAGGAACTCCCTTGGGATAGTTTTGCTCATCAAGGGGTAACTTTAAGCGCTCCTCCACATAGACTGACCACAGTTGTGCTTCATTGGTAATCGGCTGCCCCTGGTATGCCGTCACCATCACGTTTAAAAACAGGGGTTTATCTGCCAGTTCTCTCATCTGGGCATCACTGGATAGCACTTGCCAGAACTCCCGTTTACCCAGGCGCTGGAGATAATCTTGGATTTGGACATCATTGGGGGACTGCAAGCAATAAGCCCCATTAAGTTTACGTAGTTTGACTCTTCCGTGCTGATATTCTTCCAGGCGACAGCAAACCACCCCACGGCGTTGGATGTCTTGCTTGAAAAACTGATTAATTTTGGTGACGCACAGCCGTTGACGGGGTATGCCTAACTCGTCTAAACCATCCAGAAGGGGCAGTAGTTGATGGTTTTCCAGCCATTGTTGGCTAATTTTTTCGTCAATACTGTAATTGTCCTTGAGTTGAGCGACTAACCATTTATCAAGGGGTTGCTGATCATTTTTCCAGGCAGAAAGCTCAAAGATGATCGGGACCGGTGCAGCATGATTCTGTTCTGCTTGGTTAACTAACTCCTCTGCTAATCTTAGTAAAGTGGTCGTTTTCCCAGACCCCGGTTCCCCTAAAATTAGTAACCGACCTTTTACATCTGGCCGTTCAAATACCTCCATTGCTGAGGTTTGAGGCATTAGGGGAATTACTTTCTGTCGCTGGTCACGCTCTACCGCTCCCTTGCTCTCCTCCATGGGTAATTCCAGATACAGATTCATCTCTAACTGGTCTTGGTGCAGAGAATCTTGGAGTCGAGTTTTTACCTCCCGCTTGACTTCTACCAGTAACTGTTTGCGAATGCAACTAGCAGCATACTTATCACGGTCGAGCCATCCAATTAGCTTACTTAGTAATTCTCTCCAAAGGGGAGCTGGCACATGTCTTGGCTGCTCCCGATGATTAATGTAATTACCCTCAACATACACACCGTGGTCACTAAAATCAGTTTGGCGGTAATTACCTCCTGTCTTATTTTCACGCTCTCGCCGCTTTGGTTCTTCAGTCATGACTGTCAATCAAGCTAGAGTGATCGAGGTGTAGTCTGGTTTTAAGACTGTTTAGTTTGTTGCCAATCTTGCAACGCACCGATAACAAAACTAGCAGCTGGATGGTTCAGCAGTTGCTCAAAAGCACTTACACCACCAGCTTTCAAGGCACTGAATACTCTATTACTCAAAGCAGGGTTAGTGTCAATCTGCTCAACTGCTGCTGCTGCTACCTTCATCTTTCCACTGGTAGTATCGGTAGGGTAAGTTTTGTCTAAAGTCTCTAGTAATTGTTGAATCTCTGCCGCAGCTTCCGCGAGGTTTTGTTTTTGCTGTGGGTTGTTGTTATAGTAATCGCCCTCGACGTAAGTACCTTGCTCTCCGAATTTGATTTGACGGTTATATATATCTGTGTGAATATTGCGATCGCGACTCATACCTAATTTCTCCTTAGCCCCTCACGGTAAAGGCAATCCTCTATCCTTTTTCAGCAAAAGGTTATTGTTGATTTTTCAGGGTATCTATTATACAGTCTCAAATACATTGCTCAATTTGTTAAAAGTAATTGGCAATATTTTGACTTTGTTATTCTTTAGCTTGCTGGATGCGATCGCTTAGTTTAGACAATATCGTCGCAACTTCTTTGATGTCACTTAGCATTATTTAGATAAGTCGATATTTAGTCAAAAACCAACACTAATCAGGTTGATAATCCAGGGTAAACCCATGTTGATTAGTGACCGGGAATAGTTATCAATAAACCCTGCCTTAATGTGCTTTTTGACAATGGATTGTCTTGATGCAGTTGGTCATAAAGGAAACCCCAAAACAGCAAGACAGCACTAGCTTCCCAAGACCGCGCTGCATCGATCCGCGTGCTTGTTGACCATGCTATATCTACATATAGTGTTTGTTAAATGCAAAAAACACTATATATAGGATTCTGAAAATTAGATGCTTTTACCCTGATTGATAATGATACCGAGCCTGCAAAAAGTAAACTCGATTTCCACTAACTTTATAAACCAAGCGATGTTCCAAGTCAATACGACGTGACCAAATATCTGAACCCATATACTTAAGCGGTTCAGGTTTTCCTAGTCCTGTGAACGGATCACCATCTAGACTATCCGCTACTAAATCGAGGATCTTGTCTCCTTTTTTGAAATCGTTGCGATACCACCAACGAAGATCTGCTTTGAAATCAGGACTGAAAACCGGAACATACCCAGCTAATTGCTTCTGGTCAGCAGGAGTCGAAACACCACGGTCTTTCTTACCCTTGTCACGACTTAATACCCAATTCCTCTTTTAATTCTTCCAAACTTTGAGGAGTAGCTTCTTCTGACTCTGCCCATTCCAAAGCCCTAAACAGGCGCTTGGCATTTTCTGGCGATCGCAACAGATAAATGGTTTCTAAGATACCAGACAATTCATCTTCAGCAATTAACGCGACATTTTTCTGGTTATCACCCTTGATTACGATAATTTCGCGTTCATCGTAAACTTGATCTAGGATGCTAGCTAGGTTAGCTCTTGCTTGAGAATAGGTAGTTTCCCGACTTAACATCGTTTCCCTGAGGCTGATTTGTAGATCATTATTGCACATACCTCACATTGAAACTGCACGGTAATCTGATCGGTGGAATGGCCATCTTGGTGGAACAGGCATCTTGCCTGTTTCATGTTCCAGCATTTTGGTAGAACAGGCATCTTGCCTGCTACAATTCCCGGCATCTTGGTGGAACAGGCATCTTGGTGGAACAGGCATCTTGCCTGTTACAATTCCCGGCATCTTGGTAGAACAGGCATCTTGGTGGAACAGGCATCTTGCCTGTTACAATTGCCGGGCAGGCAGGATGCCCACCCCACTGATGTTGATCCCGCCCCTCAGCAATGCCGGATTTTTGCCCTCTTACCTACTCCCTACTCCCTACTCCCTACTCCCTACTCCCTATTCCCGATTCCCTTTCTTACCCAAATACCCCCTCAATTCCTAACTGTTCCAACCCTCGCCCAATCAACACCAAGCGAGTCTGACGCTTTTCATCAGCTTGCCAAGCACGGTCAAAGAAGCTCTCAATGCGATCGCCTACTCCTTGGATCACCATCCGCATCGGTTTATTCGCAACATTCACAAATCCCTTAATACGATAAATTTCTTGCTGTTGCACCAATTCTCGTAATTTTGTCTTGATTACCTTTGGATCAAATGCCTGATCTAAAATCAAATTAACTGAATTAATATCATCATCATGGTCATGGTCTTCTTCATGATCATGATGGCTAGGACGTGAGTCTAAATTATCTTCTACTCCGGCATTAAATCCTAGCAGTAAATCAGGACTAATTTCTCCCTCGTGACAAGGAACGACTTTCACACTACTTGGTAACTGCTGTTGCAACCAATTGTTTACTTTAGTTTGAGTAGGACTATCCACTAAATCCACTTTAGTCAACAGCACCATATCAGCACAAGCTAGCTGGTCTTCAAACAGTTCCTCGATGGGAGTTTCATGTTCCAAGGTTGGGTCAGCCTGACGTTGCGCTTCTAAAGCATTGATATCGCTGACTAAAGCACCAGCCGCTAAGGCATCGCAGTCTACTACAGTAACCACCCCATCCACCGTAGCGCCAGTCCGAATTTCTGGCCAACGAAATGCTTGAACTAGAGGTTTAGGCAACGCTAATCCCGAGGTTTCAATCAGTATATTATCAATTTTGTCACGACGCTTCAGCAATTCTTGAATTGTCGGTAAAAATTCTTCCTGAACCGTGCAACACAGACAACCATTCGCTAGTTCTAAAATATTATTATTGGCGTCATCGTCTTCATCACAAATCTGACAGGAACGCAATAGTTCCCCATCAATCCCTACTTCACCAAATTCATTAACAATTACAGCAATGCGCCTGCCCTGATTATTTTGGAGCAGGTGACGAACGAGAGTAGTTTTGCCACTACCGAGGAATCCAGTAACAACTGTAACAGGAATTTTTGCAGCCATTTTAAGTAAGTTAAGGAGTAAAGTTAAGGTTTAAGGTTGGTTGAAGGTTATTTTGTTGAAGGTTGAAGGTTGGTTGGTTGTTCGCATAGCGTGGCCTTTTGGCCAAGGTTGAAGGTTGAAGGTTGAAGGTTGAAGGTTGAAGGTTATTTTGTTGAAGGTTATTTTGTTGAAGGTTATTTTGTTGAAGGTTATTTTGTTGAAGGTTGAAGGTTGGTTGGTTGTTCGCATAGCGTGGCCTTTTGGCCAAGGTTGAAGGTTGGTTGGTTGTTCGCGTAGCGTGGCCTTTTGGCCAAGGTTGTTCGCCTTTGGCGTTCGGTGTAGGGTAGGTTTAAGGCTGGGATAGGGATCCGTGTAGGAATTGTGATAATTTTTGTTCCCTGTTCCCTGTTCCCTGTTCCCTGTTCCCGACAACTGCCGCGAAGTCTATTACCTAAACGTACATACTGGGTATTTTTCAAACAATCGAGAAGCAATTGTTTGGTATTCAATGATGCTGTTTCGGACTACAAAACTGTCCGTTCCATCGTAGGAATGATCATTTAACGGCGTGTAGTTCCAAGTAATGTAGATAACTTCGCCTTCGATTGTTTCGGGAACGATTATATTATTGCCATCTGCAAATATCTCAAAAAGACTGTCAAAAACGCAGGCTACTTGGTCAATACCCTTGTAAACTGTGTGGTTGAGAATCAAGATGGAGTCTTCCGAATAGTCAGACATAATGTCTTCTAGGTCGGAGTTTGCCCATGCATTAATGTGGTGTTCCCATACCTTTCTCGTTTCCTCTGTTGTTTCATCGGCACGCCAGTTATAATAGGCTACCAAATTGGTGTTCAACCTCGGTTCGGCGTTCCCAACAGAAGCATCTGCAAGTACTGGAGCGGAAAAACACGCCCAGCAAAGCCCGATCGCGATCGCAGTTAATATCCCGGCTTTTAACCACTTCAAACTTCCCAAAATATTTGTATAAATCATAGACTATCTCCTTATAACTATTCAACAAACTAACAATACTTTTTATAGCGTTTCTTGGGGTTATGAGGTACGATTTTTAACCTCAAAGTCCCCCTTTTTAAGGGGGATTTAGGGGGATCGCTTTGTCCCTCATAGCTATAATAATTGCTATAGTTTTAAGCTCTCAGCTTTTTGGCTGAGGTATTTATAGCGTATCAATTATAAATTAGCAACTTTGGAATCCTCCGGTAAAGTAAAACCAATAAGAGAAGACATCAATATCTCACGGTTCAGTTAGAACGTTTAATCGGGTGATATTCGATCGCCATCCAGATACAATCCGTATCTGAATAATACTGATGCCACGGATAGGTATAGTGCTGGTTTTCGTGTACTTCACAAAAAGGAACGATCTGGGTGTATCCCTCAGTCATCAAGAGATCTTCATAGAGAGTCCCAAAATCCTTTTCTTTGAACTTCTGCATTCGTCCCTGTCCCAAAACTTGGGTGTGAATCTCAAGAAAGTCATGTTGGTTATGGATTGCACAATCGGTACGAGAAGGGGCATACCAGAGGTTAACTTTAACAGAGAACTTTTCTTGTTGATGGGGTGTACTCGATTGCCTTGCCATAAAATAGGGATCGACTTCTAGAATTCCAGCCTCATCTTGAGGAGACTTCCACAGCGGTACATCTTTGGGGAAGTCGATCAAATTCCCTAATAGATTCCACCCAGGCTCAAAGACAATCTTGCCGATGTTTTTGCTCTCTACTACCTCCAGCAAAAGTAAGGATTTGGCTTTTTGGACAGTAGTATCTTTGAGGATGGTAGATGAAAAAGCCGGAATAATGCTGGTGTTCGTTTCGCTCAGGTAAGCATCTGTCTCTTCAGGATTAACGGTGATAGTACGACTGTTAATGGGATAATTTTCCACATTTTCAACGTACTTCCCATCTATGTAGGCACCGGAAAAGTTAAGTTGTTTAACTTGGTTAGCTTTCATCGGTTTTTGACACAGAATTAAAGGACTAGCTACCTAAGAGGTTGTCTGAGAAGTCTCATTTGCTACATCCAAGCCCCCGTTGGTTCCCCAAGCGAGCAATCCCTCGCTTGGGGGACTTTTAGCAGCAAATTGATTCTTCCCCACCGGTGCGCACCGCATAATTCGGGGGCTAGGGGGGCAAAATTCAGTATCAAAAAACTTTTTAGATATCCTCTAAGGCGGAAGGCAAAATGAAGAATGGTGAATGCTGAAAGCAGAATACATAAAGCAGAATTATAAATTCTCATCAATTCTTAATTCTTCATTCTTAATTCTTCATTCTTAATTCTTCATTCTTCATTATTAAAACCTCTTATCCAAAAATTGCAGAGGATAGGAAAACTACTCCTACTGAGCAGATACCAAAGCCTAAAATTCTTATCAGTGGGAAGGGTTGATCTTTCCATTGTTTGATCAACCTCTTACTCAAACCTAGGGCTAGGATGGCAATACCATACTGAATCACACTGAAGCCAATCAGGTAAGCCAAGAGTGGACTCATTTGAGCACCTACAATTGCTTCACCATAGGCATAGCCATGAAAAATACCAGCTAAGCTCGCTAACCCCAGCACTACAGATATATTGGGAATTTTGGCACTCAAGAGTAGTCCGCCAAAGAGCACCACTGAAGTAGCGATCGCAATCTCTGGTATTGGTAAGTCCATTCCCAGCAAGTGAATACCTGTCCCGAGTAGGGTGGTGAGGACAAAAGCACCTGGAATCAGGAAACCACTGGTAAATCCGACTGCAATTAAGCCAACAGCAATCACAAAGGCGAGATGATCGAAACCAATCACGGGATGACCTAATCCAGACAAAAATCCTGTGATGAAATTATCGGGTCTCTCGCCACCAAAGGGATGGTGAGCCATGGCTTGTTGTGCTGTACTTAAAATCCCCATCCATACCAACAGAGCCATAGCATTAAAGCCAAGTTTCTGGTTTTGATAACGGGAGGTATAAGACCGATTGCTGGCGGAAAATTTGCTTTTTGACATCGGGTAAATGCTGGTTAATGAATGATAAAAATACTTCGGACAGTTTAGTGCTAATTACCTTGACATACTAGGCTTTATAAGACTATCTCGAAAAAGTAGAAAGTAGTCTCGTAGCAGATTTAAACTGAGCTGTTCGCGTAGCGTGCGCGTAGCGCATAAGCTGATAGCTGATAGCTTACGATAAAACTTACATATCAAACCTATTAAATACTTTCTAGTCAACCACTAGTTTTCAAAAAGGGCATCACAAACATTACTGGTATAGCACTACGCATTAAGAAGGCTAGGACATTTATACAAGCAGCAAAAGTGTTATAGTAAACTCTTGCCTTTTGCCTTTTGCCTTTTGCCTTGCGCTATAACTGTGGTTGCCTACTCACTAATTTTGGAAATGCTACATCAGACATCATCTGTACCTCGCAGATGCATTTAACAACAACTGACACCATTGGCGGGCATTCTGACTTAGAGGTGACAGACCTCATCACAGCTGCGGGACAGCGCCGGACTTGCACCGGACTTTCCCCGTTACCTCTGGTGAGTGCTCTTCACCAGAACCCATGGAACTTCAGGTAGTTTAGCACAATCTGACCTATATTATTTGTTAAATATTAATTAAGATATTAATTACGATTAATTAAGATTAATTAATCGTAATTAATTAAAGCGGTTTTTAGTTTAATGAGGTACATAGGATTTTTTCCCTATTCCCTATTCCCTATTCCCTATTCCCTATTCCCTATTCCCTATTCCCTATTCCCTGTTCCCTGTTCCCTGTTCACTGTTCTTACGATCTTGGGTTATCCCTTTCCTCGACACTAGGGAACTGGCCTACTGCCGGGAGAGGGGTAGCATGGTCATCGGGAACGATTTTTGAACCAAATATTTTAGCGTAAACTTGGGTAAATTCAGCTCCTAAAAAGATAATTTGAGACGAATAGTATACCCAAGCCAATAAAACCACCAGAGAACCAGCAGCACCGTAACTTGAGGAAAAACTGCTTCTGCCGAGATACCATGACAATAGCCATTTACCCAAGTTAAACAGTAAGGTAGTGATAATTGCTCCAACCCAGACATCCTTCCAGGCAATTTTCACATCTGGCAAGTACTTGTAAACCAGAGCAAACATCAGGCTAAGGATACCAAAGGACACCAGCAAGTCCAGAATTGTCCAGACAAAGTTAAGTTGGTATAGCCATAGGAAACCCAGTTCCTTGAGGAATTCGCTCTCATAAGACCTCAAAGCGGATAAGGCAGTACTGAGCACAGCGGACAATAGCAGAAAAAGTCCCACACCCAGCACGGTCAGAAACGAAAGAATCCGTTTTTTCAAAATACCCCAGATGCCCCGTCCCGGTTTCAGCTTCACATCCCAAATCGTATTCAAGGCATCTTGGAGTTCGCCAAATACCCCAGATGCACCAAACAACAGCACCACAATACTAATCAAGGAAGCCAACCCCCCACTAGCATCAGGCCGATTGGCATTAGTAATGGCTGTCTGAATAAACTGTGCCCCCTGTTCGCCAACCAATCCTTGGATTTGCTCTACAATCTCGCCCTTAGCCGCCTCTTCCCCAAAGATAGACCCCACAATTGCGATCGCAATAATTAACACTGGCGCTAGGGAAAAAATCATGTAATAGGATAATGCTGCTGCTAGTCGAGATGCGTTATCCTCCTTCCATTCTTTAAACGTTTCTTTAAGCAGTCCTAAAATAGCCTTGGGATTCATCACCATAACTCCTGGACACGGGTTAATCGGCATCCTGCCAGTGGAAATACCTGACAATGCCTGAGAATATTCTAGATTGACAATTGATTGTAGTTAATCGACTATGGTTTCAAAAGTCAGTTAATCTTAAGCATTCAGCTAATGCGCTACCGGCACGCTACTTGATGTGCCGTCAGCTATCAGCCAAAGGCCAAGGGCTTTTACCCAGACTTTCCATTCTCATTAATCTCGAACTATTAAATTCTGCTGTTTACGCACGCTACGCTAACGGCGCACGCTACGCTAACGGCGCACGCTACGCTAACGAGATTTATTTTACGGCGGTTTGCATAACTATCAAGTACACAGGATTTTCTCTTTCTTCCCTCTTTCCTGCTCCGAAGTCCCTGCTCCGAAGTCCCTAAAACCCAAGAATTTGTACCTGAGTGAATTGCAAACCGCTGTAAGCATGATAGCTGACAGGTAGTGGGGTAAGGTAATTGCAGGAAAAGCAATAGCATCTGAAGTTACCCATGATTGAAAACCAGTTTGTAAGGAACTTCGTCTCCTCCTTATCCAAACGTGGCAAACTACCAATTAGCTTTGTAATTCATTTGGAAGATGGGTCACTCACCACTATTGGAGAAGAGAAACCGATCTTGGATATATACATCAAAAATACAGCTGGTCGAAAAGCTTTCATGTCTTTAGACCAATTACTGATAGTGGAAGCTTACATCAAGGGTGATATTGATTTCGAAGGGGACTTAATCAAGGCCATGTCGTTCCAGCAGCTGTTATCCGATCAGCATATTTTGCTAAAGATAGGTCGGCGACTCAAGCCCATCTTACTTGGGCGGGAAAAATGCAATCCAGATTGGATCTCAAAGCATTATGACTCCCATAATATCCAATTGTTCGCTATGGATACCGATTACAATACTTATACTCCTGGGATATATGAGAAAGATGAGGATAGCCTAGAGGTTGGAGCTGAACGCAAGTTAGACTTTGCCTTTCAATCTCTTAATCTCAAACCGAATGATTCAGTACTAGATATTGGCTCTGGCTGGGGCGGTTTCCTGCGTTTTGCCCCACGCCGAAATATCCCTGTGACTGGAATTACCTTATCCAACCACCAAAAACAGTATGTAGAAGATTTAATTGAAAACAATAACTTTGATGCAGAGGTCAAGTATCAAGACTTTTTCTCTTTCCAACCCAGCCATAAATATGATGGCATAGTCATGATGGGGGTAATCGAAGATTTGTCAGATTATCCTCGAGTAATGGGGCGTCTCTTGAACTACCTTAAACCAGGCGGACGAGTATATCTTGACTTTGCCTCACACAAAAAGTCATTTGGCACCCACAGTTTTATTACCAAGTATATCTGGCCGGGAACCTTTCGGATGGTGTATATGCCGGAATTTATCGATGCTGTTAAAGAATCACCATTTGAGATCAAAGTCATCTATAACGACCGTCGCAACTATTATCTTTGGGCTAAGGGAATGTATGAGCGCTGGATGGCAAAAAAAGCAGATATTATCGACAAGTCAAATGAACAAATCTGGCGCACATTCCGGATACTTTTTGCGGCAACAGCAGGTACCATGAACAAATCATCATACGATTCGACGGCCTATCGGGTGGTTTTAGAATTACCCGAGGATCACAAATCTATACAATAACTGTGGTCAGACCTAGATTCCTAGCTCAATTTTGAATTGATGGTAATCGTCTAGCTTCTAGACATATAGCGTTTCTCATAGTAATGAGCTACACAGGATTTTTTCCGTCTCCCCTCACTAGGAGAAACGCGCTATATGTCTGGTTCCAAATCAGATTAGTATCGGAAAGTCCTCCTCAAGAATTTCCCATGGAGCTAAATAAACCATAAGGAGTCGTTAAAGAGTACTATTAGACTACTATGATTTGACTCAGGGAAATTTGACTAGAGTTGCTCTATGCCCGCACTGACCACAAAACCTGCCAACCCTACCTTTCCCCTCACCGCCGTGGTGGGTCAAGAAGCCATTAAACTCGCCCTCCTCCTTGCAGCCATTGACCCTGGATTAGGAGGCGTTGCGATCGCAGGACGCCGTGGCACAGCTAAATCAGTGATGGCACGGGCAATCCATACCTTGCTCCCCCCGATTGAAGTGGTTAAGGGTTCCTTGAGTAACTGTACTCCAGAAGAAGAAGAGTTACAGGAACAGTTACAGGTTGACCAGTTGAAGGTTGAAGGTTGTTTGGAGAACCTTCAACCTGCTAACCTCGAACCTTTAACCGAAATCATCCCAGCTCCCTTCGTCCAAATTCCTCTAGGAGTGACCGAGGACCGACTCCTGGGTTCAGTGGATGTAGAACAATCTGTCAAACAAGGGGAACCGGTCTTTCAACCGGGATTACTTGCCCAAGCTCATCGGGGTGTGTTGTATGTGGATGACATTAACCTCCTTGATGACCAAATTGCTAACCAGCTACTGAGTGTTTTAACCGAAGGGCGCAACCTAATTGAGCGAGAGGGGATTAGTTTCCAACATCCCTGCAAACCAATTTTAATTGCTACCTACAATCCCGACGAGGGACCATTACGGGAACATTTATTGGACAGAATTGCCATTACCCTCTCTGCTGATGGTGTTTTGGCATTAGAGCAACGGGTGGAGGCAGTAGAACAAGCGATCGCATACGCTAACTCTCCCCAGAACTTTCTGGAGGAATACCAGGAGGATCTCGATACCCTCAAGACGGATATTATTCTAGCGCGAGAGTGGCTCAAGGATGTTGAGATTACCCATGACCAAATTACCTATCTCGTCAATGAAGCCATCCGAGGTGGTGTCCAAGGTCATCGGGCAGAACTGTTTGCGGTTCGAGTGGCAAAAGCTGCAGCAGCCTTAGATGGTCGTCAGACAGTTAATGCCGAGGATTTGCGTCGGGCGGTGGAATTGGTAATTGTCCCCCGTTCGACTATGGTAGAAACACCACCAGAAGAAGCTCCACCACCTCCTCCCCCACCCCCACAAGATCAATCTCAGGAAGAGCAAGAGCAAGAGGAAGACAAGGACGACGACAATGACTCAGAGGAGCAAGAACAGGAAGCTCCAAGTATCCCGGAAGAGTTTCTCTTTGACCCAGAAGGGGTGATTCTTGACCCTAGTGTGCTCTACTTTGCCCAGATGGCACAACGGCAAGGTAAGTCCGGAAACCGTAGCATTATCTTTTCAGAAGACCGGGGTCGGTATGTCAAACCGATACTACCCAAGGGGAAAGTAAGGCGGATTGCTGTAGATGCCACCCTCAGAGCTGCTGCCCCCTATCAAAAAGCTCGTAGGCAACGTCATCCTAACCGTCGGGTGATTATCGAACAAGGGGATTTACGATCCAAGCGGTTAGCCCGAAGAGCTGGCTCCTTGGTAGTTTTTGTAGTAGATGCGTCAGGGTCTATGGCTCTAAACCGGATGCAATCTGCTAAAGGAGCAGTGATGCAGCTTCTGACGGAAGCTTATGAAAACCGTGACCAAGTCTCCCTGATTCCCTTCCGGGGAGAACAAGCGGATGTGCTGTTACCCCCTACCCGTTCCATTGCTTTAGCAAAGCGGCGTTTAGAGCGATTACCTTGTGGTGGCGGTTCCCCTTTAGCTCATGGATTGACTCAGGCAGTGCATGTGGGCATGAATGCTCAATTGTCTGGGGATATTGGTCAAGTGGTAATTGTGGCAATTACTGATGGTCGGGGCAATATTCCCTTAGCTCGTTCTTTGGGAGAACCTCTACCAGAAGGCGAAAAGCCAGATATTAAAGGAGAATTGTTGGAAATTGCCGCTCGGATTCGAGCTAATGGGGTTCAATTATTAGTAATTGATACCGAAAGTAAGTTTGTGTCTACTGGTTTTGCCAAGGAATTAGCCAAACAAGCAGGTGGTAAGTATTATCATTTACCGAAAGCTACTGATAAAGCGATCGCAGCTATGACTAAGAATGCGATCGCTGATATCACATCTCGGTAAGTAGCAAAGGTAACAGGGAATAGGGAACAGGGAACAAAATTCTCACAATTGATTCCATTCATTAGCTGACGGCTGACGGCTGACGGCTGACGGCTAATAGCTGTTGGCGTAGCCTGCGCTTAGCGCATATGCTTACCTGCGATATTCCTTTGGCGAAGGGGTTTCTAGTTACTAAAGTTGATAGAATTTGCGCAAAAGATGACCAACTCTTGAATCAACAACCATGAAACGCCGAAAATTTTTTAGTAACGCTGCGATTGGTGCAGCCAGTACAGCTGCCTTAGCGGCCTGTAATCAAACTAGTACAGGACCAGTTGCTCAATCCGGCAGTCAGCCTATGGTTCGATGGAAAATGGTGACCAGCTGGCCAAAATCCCTAGATACTATCTATGGGGGAGCTGATACTGTCTGTAAGCGGGTCAGTGCAATGACCAATGGGCGTTTCCAGATTACCCCCTTTGCTGCTGGTGAAATTGTACCAGGATTAGAGGTTCTAGATGCCGTCCAACAAGGAACCGTTGAGTGTGGTCATACTGCTAGTTACTACTACGTTGGCAAAAATCCTGCCCTAGCATTCGGCACTAGTGTACCCTTTGGTCTAACCGCTCCACAACAAAATGCTTGGTTGTATCACGGTGGTGGCTTGGAATTGCTCCAGGAACTCTATGCTGACTTTGGCGTGATTAATTTTCCAGCGGGTAACACCAGTGCTCAGATGGGAGGTTGGTTCAAGAAACAAATTAATTCTGTAGCTGACCTGAAGGGATTAAAAATGCGTATCCCTGGATTGGGAGGTAAAGTGATGGAGCGCTTGGGGGTGAATGTCCAAGTATTACCTGGGGGTGAAATTTTCCTTGCCCTAGACCGGGGAGCCATTGATGCCGCTGAATGGGTTGGTCCCTATGATGATGAGAAGCTGGGCTTGTACAAAGCAGCTAAGTTCTATTATTATCCAGGCTGGTGGGAACCCGGACCAACCCTAGAGGTGCAGGTTAATAAAAAAGCTTGGGATAAGTTGCCCAAGGACTATCAGGAAATTTTTAAAGATGCCGCCAGGTACGCCAATATCAACATGGGGGCTAAGTATGATGCTTTGAATGGAGCGGCATTGGAACGCTTGATTAAAGCAGGTACTAAGCTGACTCCTTACTCTCAAGACATTTTGCAGGCGGCTGAGAAAGCATCATTCGATTTATTTGAGGAAGATGCTAGCAAAGATGCCAAGTTTAAGAAAGTTTATGAACAGTGGAAAGGGTTTCGCAACCAAGTTTACAAGTGGAATGGCACAAATGAATTGAGTTTTGCTAATTTCGCCTTTTCTCGGAACTAGAGCACTATCGCCATCGTAAATTATCTTTTAACTGCTAACTTGGCTTTGATTGGGAACCAGCCAGTTAACCTGAACAATACTGTCGATGGCCAAAAGGCCACGCTACGCGAACAGGGAATTTTTACCAGATTTTTTAAATGAGGGGTGACACCCATCATTGATTATGCTAGATTGGGATCAGTAGATAGATGCAACCTGATGATCCAGAGAGTCTTGAAGACGGCTCTCTTATTTTTTTGGGAAAAATTCAAACGTGAACATATAGCAGTCGAAGGAAAGCTTAAGACATATTTCTACTCCCTGCTCCCTACTCCCTGCTCCCTTTCAATCCAAATACTCTGTCCTAAACTATACTTCGGTTGCTATACCTAGGGTCAGCTGCTTGGAAAATTTTTAAATGAGGGGTGACACCCCTCGATAAATCGGTTATATTGAGATCAGTAGATAGATGCACCCTGATGACCTAGAGAGTCCCGAAGACGGCTCTCTTATTTTTTTTGGAAAAGCGATTGGTTGGTGCTTTGCCACCAAATAAAAAAGCGCTCCCTTTTTGGAGAGCGCTGTTAGGGGGTACCTTTGTACTCCCCTAGGGGTGATGAGATGAAAATCTGATTAGCCGTTGATAACTGGAGCAGTCAAAGCTACGGGAGTAGCTTCAGCAGCAGCTAGGTCTAGAGGGAAGTTGTGAGCGTTACGCTCGTGCATTACCTCGAAACCTAGGTTGGCACGGTTGAGTACATCAGCCCAGGTGTTGATCACGTGACCTTGTGAGTCAATGATGCTCTGGTTGAAGTTGAAGCCATTCAGGTTAAATGCCATGGTGCTGATGCCCAGTGCAGTAAACCAGATGCCGATTACAGGCCATGCACCCAAGAAGAAGTGCAAGGAACGGCTGTTGTTGAAGGAAGCGTATTGGAAGATTAAACGACCGAAGTAGCCGTGAGCTGCAACGATGTTGTAAGTTTCTTCCTCTTGACCGAACTTGTAACCATAGTTCTGAGACTCAGTTTCAGTAGTCTCACGTACTAAGGAGGAGGTTACCAAAGAACCGTGCATTGCAGAGAACAAGGAACCACCGAATACACCGGCTACACCTAGCATGTGGAACGGGTGCATTAGGATGTTGTGCTCAGCTTGGAACACAAACATAAAGTTGAAGGTTCCGCTGATACCGAGAGGCATACCATCGGAGAAAGAACCTTGTCCGATTGGGTAGATCAGGAACACGGCGCTAGCAGCTGCAACTGGTGCGCTGTAAGCGACGCAGATCCAAGGACGCATACCTAAGCGGTAGCTCAGTTCCCACTCACGACCCATGTAGGCGAATACACCAATCAGGAAGTGGAACACTACCAACTGGTAAGGACCACCGTTGTATAGCCACTCATCTAAGGAAGCAGCTTCCCAGATTGGGTAGAAGTGTAAGCCAATGGCGTTAGAAGAAGGAACAACAGCACCAGAGATGATGTTGTTGCCATACATCAGGGAGCCAGCAACCGGCTCGCGGATACCATCGATGTCCACAGGAGGAGCAGCGATGAAAGCAATGATGAAGCAGGTGGTAGCAGCTAGCAAAGTTGGGATCATTAAGATACCAAACCAGCCTACATAGAGGCGGTTGTTGGTAGAGGTGACCCAATTGCAGAACTGAGACCACACAGAGGTGTTGCTCTGCTGTAATACAGTAGTCATGTTCTTATGATTGCGGGTATGAATATGAAGTTATCGAGGTTCGTCCGGCTTGTGTGCGCCTTCATGTATTTATATTAAGTAATATATTTAGTTTTGTAAAGGGTTTTGAGAGTAATTGCCCGGATATATATTAAATAATGTAAATAAGTAAAACTTATATTAAAAAGTATTGACAAATAAAGCGTAATGTGATAACAAAAACAAAAATAGCCTACGCTACCAGATCAAAGCTTACGCTACCAGCACTTCCCGGTTAACCCGATTGGTTTTTCCGATTAATGATCAAACCACCCGATTATTTTGAATACACTCGCAATACCACTCAAAACTAGACTTAGGAATACGCTGTTGGGTTGGGTAATCAATATAAGTAATCCCAAAGCGGCGATCATATCCCCAATACCACTCAAAGTTATCGATTAGACTCCAAACAAAAAAGCGCTCCCCATCTGGAGAGCGCTTTGTTTTAACTTAGCGTATTATGCCAAGTTGAAATTAACCGTTGATCACTGGAGCAGTCAAAGCTACAGGAGTAGCTTCAGCAGCAGCTAGGTCTAGAGGGAAGTTGTGAGCGTTACGCTCGTGCATTACCTCGAAACCTAGGTTAGCCCGGTTAAGTACATCAGCCCAGGTGTTGATCACGTGACCTTGTGAGTCGATGATGCTCTGGTTGAAGTTGAAACCATTGAGGTTAAATGCCATGGTGCTGATGCCCAGTGCAGTAAACCAGATGCCGATTACAGGCCATGCACCTAAGAAGAAGTGCAAGGAACGGCTGTTGTTGAAGGAAGCGTATTGGAAGATTAAACGACCGAAGTAGCCGTGAGCTGCCACGATGTTGTAAGTTTCTTCCTCTTGACCGAACTTGTAACCATAGTTCTGAGACTCGGTTTCGGTGGTCTCACGCACTAAGGAGGAGGTCACCAAAGAACCGTGCATTGCAGAGAACAAGGAACCACCGAATACACCGGCTACACCTAGCATGTGGAACGGGTGCATCAGGATGTTGTGCTCAGCTTGGAACACGAACATGAAGTTGAAGGTTCCGCTGATACCGAGAGGCATACCATCGGAGAAAGAACCTTGTCCGATTGGGTAGATCAGGAACACGGCGCTAGCAGCTGCAACTGGTGCGCTGTAAGCGACGCAGATCCAAGGACGCATACCTAAGCGGTAGCTCAGTTCCCACTCACGACCCATGTAGGCGAATACACCAATCAGGAAGTGGAACACTACCAACTGGTAAGGACCACCGTTGTATAGCCACTCATCTAAGGAAGCAGCTTCCCAGATTGGGTAGAAGTGTAAGCCAATGGCGTTAGAAGAAGGAACAACAGCACCAGAGATGATGTTGTTTCCATACATCAGGGAGCCAGCAACCGGCTCGCGGATACCATCGATGTCCACAGGAGGAGCAGCGATGAAAGCAATGATGAAGCAGGTGGTAGCAGCTAGCAAAGTTGGGATCATTAAGATACCAAACCAGCCTACATAGAGGCGGTTGTTGGTAGAGGTGACCCAATTGCAGAACTGAGACCACACAGAGGTGTTGCTCTGTTGTAATACAGTAGTCATGTTCTTATGATTGCGGGTATGAATATGAAGTTATCGAGGTTCGTCCGGCTTGTGTGCGCCTTCATGTATTTATATTAAGTAATATATTTAGTTTTGTAAAGGGTTTTGGGAGTAATTTCCCCTCATGTTATTAAATAATGTAAATAAGTAAAACTTATATTAAAAAGTATTGACAAATAAATATTAATGTGATAACAAAAACAAAAATAGCCTACGCTACCAGATCAAATGCGTACGCTACCAGCATTTCCCGCTAAACCCTATGGGTGTTTCCGATTAATGATTAAACCACCCGATTATTTTGAATACACTCGCAATACCACTCAAAACTAGACTTAGGAATACGCTGTTGGGTTGGGTAATCAATATAAGTAATCCCAAAGCGGCGATCATATCCCCAATACCACTCAAAGTTATCGATTAGACTCCAAACAAAAAAGCGCTCCCCATCTGGAGAGCGCTTTGTTTTAACTTAGCGTATTATGCCAAGTTGAAATTAACCGTTGATCACTGGAGCAGTCAAAGCTACAGGAGTAGCTTCAGCAGCAGCTAGGTCTAGAGGGAAGTTGTGAGCGTTACGCTCGTGCATTACCTCGAAACCTAGGTT